>JBOHII010000234.1:0-4532 GCA_050725955.1 Pseudolabrys sp.
CCGTCCACAATTTGAAAGACAACTCGCCGGCCCGATCGGTTCGCACCGCATAGACGACGTGATAACCGTCGCGCCAGCGGGCAATCAATTCGGGGATGATTTCGGGCGGGTCTTGCAGGTCCGCATCGATGACGATCGCGGCTGCGCCGGCGGCGCGCTCAAGCCCGGCGGAAACCGCAATTTGGTGTCCGAAATTCCGCGATAGCTGGAGAACGCGAATGTTGTTCTGATGCGCCTGCAATGCAGTCAGCAGCTCCAACGTACGGTCGCGGCTGCCATCGTCGACGTAGATTATTTCGAATTGGAATTGCCGCGAGCTCGAGAGCACCGCGATCAGCCGCCGGTGCAATTCCTCGATGACCGACTCTTCGTTGAAACAAGGAACCACAATGGACAAGAGCATTCCGCAGCCCCGAAAATTTGGTCGCCAACTGGCGACCTTAACAGGCCTGACGTTAGCCTGCCCAATACCACTGCGCGTACAATGCCGAATACATGAATAGCAGGCCGGCAAAAGCCCCGGTGATGCATGGCACGAGCCAGAGCCGGTTGGCGCACAGCCTGGCAAGCACAATGAATACCGGAAATGCCAGCAAGAGATATCTCGCCATCGATACGAACCTCTCGGGGCCGCCGGTGCGTGTGAGATAGGGCAGCACCAGGATTCCGAGCGCAAATATGAAGAGCGAGGAAGACATCCATTTCCGGAATACCAGGAGCAGCGCCAGAAACAGCAGGAACAGCCAGATATCCAATGTGAAGGGGCCAATGGGCAGGGGGAGTGGAAAAAATCCCTTCAGCAAAAGGGCGGCAACGAAGTTGTGAACAAGCCCGCCTTGGCCGCCTTCCCAGGCAGCCTGGTTGCTTGCGAAGGCGAGCGGACTGTCAAAAGCCGCCCATAGATAAATCATAAATAGCCAAAGGCCGGACGCAGCGAGCACGGAGCAGATCAACGTATAAGAAATAAATCGACGGCGGTCGTTTCCGAATCTGCCCCAGAGCTCCCAAACAATTACCGGCAACAACACCAATCCGGTCGAGCGGGTGGCCAACGTCAACCCGGCGAAAACCGCTGCAACGAAATATTGCTCGCGCCGCAAAAACAGGAAAAAACACACAATCAGCAAAAGCGTCAATGATTCGGTATAGCCGGCCGACAAAAACAGCGAGGTGGGAAAAAAGCTCAAGAATGCAACGGTCAGCAAGGCGACATCGTCGCCGAAATTCCGTCTTACATATTCGAAAAGCAAGAGCACCGCGATGAGAGCGGCGATATTGGCAACGATAAGAAGCGCGAGAAAAGCATCGGTGCCGGGAATAATCGTGAGTGCCTTAGCGAGCAGCGGATAGAGCGGATAAAAGACAACCGGTTGCTGAACCAGATTGTCGCCGTTGTACTGATATCCGTGCTCGACGATGTCGAGGTACCATCCCGAATCCCACCGCAGCAGATAATGGTACCAAGATGAACTGGTATCCCACGCGGCGCTGTGGGAACCGTGCGCGACGACGTAAGTCGCGATGTTCATCGCCCATGCAATGACCAGCCGAGAGGTCAGATAGATCGCGAGCGCCGCAAGATAGGGGTCATACGCCCGCCACCGGTCCCGGAATTGCCCCCACATGCCGTTTTCCCGATGCCCCGCTCAATCCCCCGCCGCCTCGGCGCCCACATAGGCGATGCGCAGCATATTGGTCGCGCCCGGTGTGCCAAGCGGCACGCCGGCGACGATGATAACGCGCTCGCCGGCCTTGGCGAAGCCTTCCTTGAAGGCGATGCGGCATGCGCGGTCGATCATGTCGTCCTGGTCGCGGGCGTCCTCGGTGATCACACAATGCACGCCCCACACCACCGCAAGCCGGCGGCCGGTGGCGATATTGGGCGACAGCGCCACGATCGGGGGCCGCGGGCGCTCGCGCGCCGCGCGCAGGCCGGTGGAACCGGACGAGGTCCAGCACACGACGGCAGCGAGATCGAGCGTATCGGCGATGTGGCGGGCGGCATCCGCGATGGCATCGGCGCCGGTCGCCTCCGGCACCGCGCGCTGGGCGTCGATGATGGTGCGGTAGATCGGATCGCTTTCGATCTCCTCGGCGATGCGGTTCATGGTTGACACCGCCTCCACCGGATATTTTCCTGCCGCCGATTCCGCCGACAGCATGACCGCGTCGGCGCCCTCGAAAATGGCAGTGGCGACGTCGGAGACTTCCGCGCGCGTCGGCACCGGCGAATTGATCATCGATTCCAGCATTTGCGTTGCCACCACCACCGGCTTGCCGGTGGCGCGGCCCATGCGGGTCATCTGCTTTTGCACGCCGGGCACTTTTTCCAGCGGCATTTCGACGCCGAGATCGCCGCGCGCCACCATCAGTGCGTCGGCCAGATCCATGATCTCGGCGAGCCGCGTCACCGCCTGCGGCTTTTCGATCTTGGCCATCACCGCGGCGCGGCCGCGGGTGATCTTCTTCGCCTCCGCGATATCCTCCGGCCGCTGGATGAACGACAGCGCCACCCAGTCGATGCCGGCGTTGAGCGCGGCTTCGAGATCGGAGCGGTCCTTCTCGGCCAGCGCGGAGAAGGGGATCGTCGAATCCGGCAGGCTCACGCCCTTGCGGTCGGACAATTTTCCGGCCACCTCTACCCGCGTCACCATGCGCTTGGGCTCGGCTTGCGTGACGGTGAGCCGCACCTTGCCGTCGTCGATCAACAGCGTGCGGCCGGGCGCGACAGCGGCAAATATTTCCGGATGCGGCAGATAGACGCGCTTGGCGTCGCCCGGGGCCGGATCGCTGTCGAGCACGAAGCTCCCGCCGCTTTCCACCGTCGCCGAGCCGCCGGCAAACGTGCCGAGCCGCAGTTTCGGGCCTTGCAAATCGACCAGGATGCCGATCGGCCGCCCAGTGTCCTTCTCGATGCCGCGGATCATACCGACCAGTTCGCGCATGCGGTCCTGGCTGGTGTGGCTCATATTGATGCGGAACACGTCGGCGCCGGCCTTGAACAATCGCGCGATCATGCCGGCGTCGGAGGAGGCCGGGCCGAGCGTGGCGACGATCTTGGCGCGGCGCAGCCGTCTCATCGCTTGCCGCCTTCGGCTGGCGCTTGCGGCGCGGCGGAGGGGGGCCGTTGCGTCGCCGGCGGCGAGCGTGATGGCTGCACCCGCGCAGGCTTCTGCTCGGCGCTGTCGGTGAGCTGTACTGTCCAGGATCGCTGTTCGCCGGTATCGACCTCGAAGAAACCGGTCTGGTCGTAGCCGCGCGCCAGGCAGTTTTCGGTGCCGCGGATGGTGAACTCCTTTTCGCGTGAGCACATGAAGGCGTGACCGGACCATTCCCCGCCGCGGTCGTAATCGACCGCGTATATGTAATAGTAGCGCGCCACCAGCGCGCCGCGTAGCAGAGTTTCGCAGGTCCGCGCCGACACGTTCCACCAGCCCTCTGTGGTCCAGCCTTCGGCGTCTTTATAGCCGAGCGAGACGCCGACCCGGCTGCCGGTGTTGTTGCAGAGCCGGAAATCGGCGCGTGCCGGAAGCGTCGATGCCGCCAGCAGGCCGGCTGCGAGCGCAACCGTGCAGGCGATGCAGTGTTTGGCGGAATGGCGGAGCAATGCGGTCAAGATATCGTCGGTTTGCGTGGACTCGGTTGTGGCGTGATCGGTTACGGCCTGTCAACGAGGATGGCGCGGAAGTCGTTTACGTTGGTGTAAGTGGGGCCGGGCATGAGCAAATCTCCGATAGCGGCAAAAAATCCGGTCGAGTTATTGTCGGCAAGAAAGGCGGCGGGATCGAGGCCCAGCGCCTTGGCCCGTGCCCCTGTTTCGCCGTCGATGATGGCGCCGGCGGGGTCGGTTACGGCACCGACGCCGCCATCGGTACCGTCGGTATCGGCGGCCAGCGCGGCCACCGCCGGCATGCCGGCAAGCGCGATCGCCAGCGCCAGGGCATATTCCTGATTGGGCCCGCCGCGGCCCCGGCCGCGGATGGTGACCGTCAATTCGCCGCCCGACAGGATCGCTGCCCGGGAGCCCTTGGCGCGCAACTCGCGGGCGAGCTTGGCGTGAGCCGCCGCCACGTCGCGCGCCTCGCCTTCGACGCTGTCCCCCAGCAACACGCGTTCGTAGCCGGCATCGCGCACCGCGGCCTCCGCCGCGCGAAGTGAATCGGCCGGCCGCGCCGCCAGCACGAATTGGCTGGCGGCGAATACCGGGTCCCCCGGCTTGGGCGTTTCATTTTTCATGTCGGCAAGCGCCGCGGTCACGCTGCCCGGAAGATCGAGTTTGTATTTGGCGACGATGGCGCGCGCGTCGGCCAGCGTCGTCGGATCGGGCACCGTGGGCCCCGATGCGATCGCGGATGGATCGTCGCGCGGCACATCCGAGATTGCGAGCGTCACGATCTCGGCGGCACGTTGCCCGGCGCGCGCCAGCCGGCCGCCCTTGATCCGCGACAGATGCTTGCGGACGGTGTTGACCTCGCCGATCGGCGCGCCCGAGCGCAGCAGCGCGCGGGTCAGCTTCTGCTTCTGCTCAAAGG
>JBOHII010000235.1:0-10530 GCA_050725955.1 Pseudolabrys sp.
CGCGCTGGGCCGAGCGCAGCGTCACCGCGAAGCCGCCGATCACGTCGATAAAGCCGATGACCAGCAGCAGGAAGAAGGTAGCGGTGGCCGCCTGCTTCACCAGCAGGAACTCGACCAGCATGGCGAGGAACAAGATCAATGACAGGCCGTGATCGACGATGGTGCGCATGCCGATGCGGGTCGACTTCACCACTTCGCCGAACAACACCAGCACGGCGAGCGCAATCAGCATGTCGCCCGCCGACATGGGCCAGTCGGTGCCGGACACCATGTGCACGCTGGCAAGCGTGGCGGTCCAGCTCACCCCCGGCATCAGGAACGCTATGATGTTGTAGATCGCGACCGGGACCAGCAGCAGCGGAAAGCCGAGCATGAACATGGCAGGGCCCCCGTCCGTTCTGCTACGCCTCGGTCTTCACCTTCAGCACCTGGCGGCCTTTGTACATGCCGGTCTTCATGTCGATGTGATGCGGACGGCGCAATTCGCCGGAATCCTTGTCCTCGACATAGGTCGGCTGTTTGAGCGCATCGGCCGAGCGGCGCATGCCGCGGCGCGACGGCGAGGTTTTTCTTTTCGGCACAGCCATGGGTCGTGAACTCCTGAACGTCGCGATGTCGGTATGAAGCCGGGCTTATAAAGGATGGCTCCGGTCAAGGCTAGGGGGTTGCACGGATGCAAGCCGTCACCTCCGGCGCGTGCGCGGCGCGGGCGACATAGAGGCCCGCCAGCCGGCGCAAGCCGGGGTCGGGCGCGCGCGCATTGCGGGTGGCGGGGCTGGGCAAAACGGCCGCCAACAGGGCCGCCTGGTAGCGGCTGAGATCGCGCGCCGACTTGCCGAAGGCGTGCTCGCTGCCAGCCTCGACGCCGAATTCACCGTTCGGGCCCCATTCGGCGATATTGAGATAAATTTCCAGGATCCGCCGCTTTGACAGCACCAAGTCGATCCACAGCGCCAGCGGGAATTCCAGCGCCTTGCGCAGCCAGCTACGCCCCGGCCACAGAAACAGGTTTTTCGCCACCTGCTGGGGGATGGTGGAACTGCCGCGTACATCCTCGAGATCGTCGGCTTTGGCGAGCGCGCCGCGGATTTCCGTGAAGTCGACGCCGTGATGCGTGCAGAACCGGCTGTCCTCGGCGACGATCACGGCGAGCTTGAGCGCCGGCGAGATGCGTGACAGCGGCACATAGTCCCGCTGCACGCGCTGGTCGATCATGCGGCGCCACAGCATCACCGTGGAGACCGGCGCGCCGAAGGAATAGAACGGCACGATCAGATAGGGCAACAGCAGCAGCGCCAGCACGGCGAAAGCGACCGAGCGTAACGGCCGCGCCAGCCGCGGCAGCCGCAGGATATCGTGGGCAAAGGTCAAACGCTTGCCGGGCCGGTACATGGCCTGACATTAACCCATTCGGGCCGCCAATTGCGGTCGGTGCGGCGCTAAGGCTAATGAGAACGGCATGGACGCCAGTTCCCCCGATGACTTCTCCGACCGGCTGGCCAGGGTCGCCGCCGATAGCGAGGTTTTACTCGGCCACCTGCTGGCTGCCGCGCCGGAGCCGGGGGAAATCGCGCGGCCGCCACGCCCGCTCGCCGCCATGCGCCGTGCCGCGCTCGGCGGCGGCAAGGCCACGCCGGTTTTCGCGCTCGGGCCGGACGGTGCGCACGCGAAGCTCGCAGCGTTGATCGCCGAGGCCGAAGCCGCGCTGGCGCCGTTCGGCGTGAAAGCCGATACTCCGCGCGCCGCCGCGCGTTTCACAGCCGAACGGCGGACCTGATGCCTCCAAGAAAGCCGGCCATGGCTCCGAACAAAGCCCAACCAGCGCGCCGCGCGCCGCGGATCGTCCGCATTATTCTCGCGCGGCCGCGGCTGTTCATCGCCGCGGCGGTCGCCGTCATCGTTTCCTTCATCGTTCCGGGTCGGTCGCTGACGACGCGGCTGCTGATTGGATGGGATATCGGCGTCGTGCTTTATCTGGCTGCCGTGTCGCGACTCCTTGCCGTGGGCGGCGTCGCATACTTGCGCAGGCGCGCCGCAAGCGAAGACGAGGGCCGCTTCGGCGTGCTGGTCCTCACCGCGCTCGCCGCGCTCACCAGCCTCGGCGCGATCGTCGCGCTGCTCGGCGGCACGCAGGCAAAAGAGCGCGCGCCCGAGCAGCTTGCCTTGGCGATCGTCACGATCCTGCTGTCGTGGGCATTCATCCATGTCATTTTCGCTGTCCACTACGCCAACGAATATTACGGCGCCCAGCGCCGCAAGACGGAGGCGCTCGCATTTCCAAAGGACGACGAGCCGGATTACTGGGACTTCCTGTATTTCTCTTTCGTGATCGGCATGACCTCGCAGGTGTCGGACGTGGCGGTAGCGGCAAAATCGATTCGCCGGATCGTGCTGGCGCACGGCATTGTCTCGTTCCTGTTCAACGTCACGCTGCTGGCGCTAACCGTCAACATCGCAGCGGGCGTGATCCAGAATGGCGGGCCTTAGACGATGGAAGCATCGGCGATAACCGCAACCATGCAGACCGTCGGCTTCATGCTGGCCGTGCTGGCCGCGGTCGCCGTCGCCGCCAAGCGGCTGAACCTCGCACCAACGATTCTTCTGGTCGTCGCCGGTCTCGGCATCGCGCTGGTGCCCGGCCTGCCGAAAGTGACGCTGGCGCCGGAAGTCGTCCTGCTGGTGATCTTGCCGCCGCTCATCTATTCGGCCGGCGTCGCCATGAGCTGGCGCGATTTCCGCTTCAACCTGCGGCCGATAGCGTTGCTCGCCTTTGGCTGCGTCATTTTCACGACCTGCGCGGTGGCGGCCGCCGTGCATTATCTGCTGAAATTCGATTGGTCGGTCGGCTTCCTGCTTGGCGCCATCATTTCGCCGACCGACGTGGTGGCGCCGCTCGCCATCGCCCGCAAGCTTGGCCTGCCGCGTCGCGTTGTCGTCGTGTTGGAGGGCGAAGGCCTCGCCAATGACGCGACCGCGCTCGTTCTTTACAAATTCGCCGTCGCCGCGGTGAGCACGGGCACGTTTTCCCTCGGCCAGGCGGCCGGCGATTTCGTGCTGATCGTGGTCGGCGAGGTCATCTACGGCCTTGCCGTCGGCTGGCTGTCGTTGCGCCTGCGGCAATGGTCGCACGAACCGCGCGTCGAGATCACGCTTTCGCTGCTGACGCCTTTTCTCGCTTTCTGGGTTCCCTACCATCTCGGCGGGTCCGGCGTGCTCGCGACCGTCGCCTGCGGACTTTACGTGAGCTGGAACGGGCCGCTGCTCATCCCACCGGCGACGCGGCTGCAGGGAATTTTCTTCTGGGATTTGATCGTCTACCTGGTCGAGGGCCTGGTGTTCCTGGTCACCGGCCTGCAGGCGCGCATCCTGGTCGAGGGCACCCATGTGTTCTCGATCCACGACCTGGTGGCGGCCACCGCCGGGGCGACGCTCATCGTCATTGTTGCCCGCTACATGTGGGTATTTCCGACGACTTATATTCCGCGCTGGGTGAGCCCCAGGCTGCGCAAACGCGACCCTTCACCGCGCTGGCAGACCTCGTTTTTCATCGCGTTTACCGGCATGCGCGGCGTCGACTCGCTCGCTGTGGCGCTGGCCATTCCTTACGCGCTCGACAACGGCCAGCCGTTCCCGCATCGCGATCTGATCCTGTTCGTCACCTTCGGCGTCATCGTCGTGACGCTGATCGGACAAGGCCTGATGCTGCCGGCGGTCATGCGCTGGCTCGGCCTCAGCGACATCGGCAAGGCCGAGCGCGAAGAAGAAAAACAGGCCGAACTCGTGGCCCGCGTGGCGGCGCTCGACGCGGTCGACAAACGCTTCGAGGATTTCATCGCCGAGCGCGACCTGCCGGAGGGAGCCGCCGAACATATTCGCACGCGCAACACCAGCCGCAAGCAGATCCTGCCCAAGGATCTAGACGACGCCCTCGAGCAGACGCGGATCACCGCCGGGGTAAAGAAAGACCTTATCGACGCCGAGCGCAAATATATTTTCCAATTGCTGCGCGACGGCAAGATCACCGACGAGGCGCGCCGCCGCATCGAATACGAACTGGATCTGGAGGAAGCGAGCCTCGCCAACCGCGGTCAGGACGGCGGCGGCTGGATTTAGCGATGGAAACATCGGGCGGGACGGATCGCTTTTACGCCGGACTATGCGCAGGCGGCGACGGTGATGAAAGCAAGCTGATCTGTCATGCCCCGCGAAAGCGGGCTTCCCGTCATCACCGCGCTGTCTGTGCGCGCGCGATCACCGCGTCCGATTCACCAGCACCAGGCCGGCGGCCACCAGCGCCACCGCGCCGGCGAAGGCCCAGGTCAGCGGCTCGCCCAGCACCAAGCGGCCGGCAGTGACGCCAAATAACGGCGTCAGGAATGTAAAGGCGGAAAGCCGGCTGGCGGAAAAGCGCGCGACCAGCGCAAACCAGATCACGAAGGTGACGCTCACCACCCAGAAAGTCTGGTAGGCCAGCGCCCCGATGGCGAGCCCCGAGGGCACATGGGCGATGCGCTCGCCGAAGGCCCAGGCCGCCAGCGCCAGCATGGGCGCGGAAACGACGAGTTGGTACAGCATCACCTTCTCGGCCGGCACGCGGTTGAGCGCGCTCGCCTTGATGATCAGTGTGGTCGCGGCCCAGAACAGCGCGGCACCGACCATCATCACATCGCCCAGCATCTGGCGCGGATCGAGCGCCGGCGTCGGCACGCCGAATGCGAGCACCATGCCGGCAAAGGACAGCAACAGGCCAAGCCATTGCGGCAGGCGGAAGCTGTCGGCCGGCAGAAAGATGCGGGCGCCGAGTACCACGAGGAACGGCGCCAAATAAATGAACAACGTCGCGCGCGTGGCGGTGGTGTAGTTGAGGCCCTGATAAATCAGGATGAACTCGGCGCCGAACAGCACGCCGGCGATGAGGCCGGCAGTGAGCGAGCCGTCGCGCGCGAACAGCGGCACGCCGCGCAGCCTGCACCAGCCGGCAACCATCAGCGTCGCGATCGCGGAACGGATGGCGCCCTGGATCAGCGGCGGTATGTCGTGGATGGCAAGCTTGGTGGCCACCTGGTTGAAGCCCCAGGAAAGGCACAGCACGACCACGATAGCCGCCGCCATGGCGTCGAGCGGTCGGGATTGGTGATGATGCGTGGAGGTGGAGGGCATGAATGGTTCGACGTCGTGTGCCCCCGCGCGCGCGGCGAATATTCTTCCCCTCTCCCCTTGTGGGAGATGGTGCCCTCGCGAAGGCGAAGCCAAGCGAGGCGGGTGAGGGGCGGTCACTCGCGACCTACAGCTCCCTTACCCGGCTCGCCTTCGCTAACGCTCCGGCTCGCCACCCTCTCCCACAAGGGGAGAGGGAAAGCGAGTCTGTAGCTCGCGCTGGTGTCTTGCTACGCTGCCTTGCAATGCGCGCATATGCCGGAGATCTCGATCACCGGCGTCTTCGGCGTGAAGCCGGCGGCACGCGAGGCGCTTTTGATGGTGTCGGCGACGGCGGCGGAAGCAGCCTCGCCCACGGTGCCGCACTTCTCGCAGATGAGGAACACCACCGGATCGCCGCTGCCGTGATCCTGCACGCAGGCGATGAAGGCGTTGCGGCGTTAGATGCGGTGGACGAGGCCCTGCTCGCGCAGGAAATCGAGCGCGCGATAAATGGTGATCGGCGCCGGCCGCGCCCCGCGCACCGCCAGCCGGTCGATCAACTCATAGGCGCCGAGCGGCGCGTGGCTCGCCAGCAACGCCTCCAGCACGCGGCGTCTGATCGGCGTCAGCCGTTCGGCGCGCGCGGCGCAGATGTCCTCGGCATGCGCGATGGCATCGCTGGCGCAGCGGTCGTGGTCGTGATCGGGCGCCGGGAACACCGTGCGCAGGTTTGTCTTCTTGGTCACGCGAATGTCCACCTGTAAGTCGAAGTGTAACCTGTGACCGGCCAATCGCGAAAAGATGACCGGCAGCCCCTTGATATATATTGCACTGCAACAAAGATAAGGGCAGGTTCCGCAACTTATTCCGACACCCTAAAACAGGCCATTTGGCGGCCGCATCGCACGAGGACTGCCATGCTGAAAGGCAAAACCGCGCTGGTCACCGGCTCCACCTCCGGCATCGGCCTCGCTACGGCCCGCGCGCTGGCCGAGGCCGGCTGCAACATCATGCTCAACGGCTTCGGCGAAGCCGGGGCAATCGAGAAAGAACGCTCGGGACTGGAAAAGGACTTCGCCGTCAAGGCGCTCTATTCGGGAGCCGACATGAGCAAGCCGGCCGAGATCGCCGACATGATCAAGACGACGGAGAAATCCTTCGGCACGCTCGACGTGCTGGTCAACAATGCCGGCATTCAGTTCGTGGCCAATGTCGAGGATTTTCCGATCGAAAAGTGGGACGCCATTATCGCCATCAATCTATCCGCCTCGTTCCACACCATCCGCACAGCGGTGCCCGGCATGAAGGCGCGCAAATGGGGACGCATCATCAACATCGCTTCGGCGCACTGGCTGGTCGCCAGCGAACAAAAGGTCGCTTACGTGTCGGCCAAGCACGGGCTGGTCGGCATGACGAAAGTGGTGGCGATCGAGACCGCCAATGCCGGCATCACCTGCAACGCCATCTGCCCGGGCTGGGTGCTCACTCCGCTGGTGCAGAAGCAGATCGACGACCGCGCCAAGGCTTCGGGTAAATCGGTGCGCGAGGAAGAGATCGCGCTGTTGTCGGAAAAGCAGCCGATGCACCGGTTCACCACACCGGAAAGCATCGGCGCGCTGGCGGTGTTCCTTTCAAGCGATGCCGCGGCCACCATCACCGGCTCGGCCTATTCGATCGACGGCGGCTGGGTGGCGCAGTGATCGAATTTCTCTCGCGCGCCTTCGGCGGCGGCAAGTCGGAACAGCCGGGCGCCCCCAAACGCATCAATCTCGCGCTGCAAGGCGGCGGCGCCTACGGCGCCTTCAGCTGGGGCGTCATCGACCACATCCTCGAGGACGGGCGGCTGGAGATCGAAGGCATCACCGGCGCCTCGGCCGGCGCGGTGAACGCCGTGCTGCTCGCCGACGGCCTGACGCGCGGCGGCCGCGACGAAGCGCGCAAGCGGCTCGCCGAGTTCTGGCGCGCGGTGAGCCTCAACAGCGGCCTGCCGGAAATGCAGCGCAAGGCCATGGACCGCCTGTTTTCGTTTCTGCCTCTCGAGAGTTCGCCCTTGGGTTTCTGGGTCAAGGCGGTGGCGCAATATCTGTCGCCCTACGACTTTAATCCGCTCAACATCAATCCGCTGAAGGACCTGATCGAACGCTTCGTCGATTTCGACGCCATCCGCAAGTCGGCGACGCCGCAGCTCTTCGTCAGCGCCACCAACGTGCACACGGGACGGCTGCGTATTTTCCCGCACGACAAGATCACTGCCGAGGCCGTGCTCGCTTCCGCCTGTCTGCCGCTGTTGTTCCAGGCGGTGGAGATCGACGGCGTGCCCTATTGGGACGGCGGCTATCTCGGCAACCCGTCGATCTTCCCGCTGTTCGGCGCGACGCAGACCGAGGACGTGCTGTTGATCCAAATCAACCCGCTCGCCCGCAATATGACGCCGACATCGAACCGCGACATTGTCAGCCGGCTCAACGAGATCACCTTCAATTCGCCGCTGATGGGCGAGTTGCGCGCGATCGAATTTGTCGGCCGTCTGATCGATCAAGGCAAGCTGCCGCGTGGGCTCGGCCCCGGCAAATACCGGCGGATCAACATGCACCGTATCGCGCTCGACGCCTTTTCAAAGCAGCCGGACATCGGCAGCCGCTACAGCACCGATTACGATTTCTTTGAGATGCTGCGCACCAACGGCAAACGCGCAACGCGGCGCTTTCTCGATGCGCATTTCGACGATATCGGCGTGCGCGGCACCGTCGACTTGCAGGCGGAAGTCAAAGCCGAGTGGGCGTGATATAATTTTGCTATGACCGCCGCACCGCTGCTCAGCGCCGAGATTGGCGAAACGCTGCTCGATATCGTCGTGGCCGACATTACCAGCCTGGAGGTCGCGGCAATCGTCAACGCCGCCAATCGCTCGCTTCTGGGCGGCGGCGGGGTCGACGGCGCCATCCATCGCGCCGCCGGGCCTGAACTGCTTAAGGAATGCGAGAGGCTGGGCGGCTGCGCGACCGGCTTCGCCAAGATCACCAAGGGCTATCGGCTCATGGCCGGACACGTCATCCACGCGGTCGGCCCGGTCTGGGGCGGCGGTGCAAAGGACGAGCAAGCGCTGCTCGCCGGCTGCTATCGGAGCGCGCTCGATCTCGCCGCCGCGCATGCGCTCGCCTCGATTGCCTTTCCGGCGATCTCGACCGGCATCTACCGCTTCCCCGCCGACCTCGCCGCGCGCATTGCGGTCGGCACCGTGGCCGCAGAAGTCGCCAACGCCCCGCGCGGCATCAAGCGCGTGGTGTTCTGCTGCTTTGCGCCGGAGAGCGCCGAGCACCACAAGGATGCGTTCGCGGAATTGGGATTGGCATGATGTTTTGTGACCTCGTACCAAGCTCCCTTCCCTCTCCCCTCGTGGGAGAAAGTGGCGAGCCGGAGCGATAGCGAAGGCGCGCCGGGTGAGGGGCGGTGAGTCATCGAGGCGCAGGCCCCCTCACCCGCCCTTGCTTCGCTCGGGCACCCTCTCGCACAAGGGGAGAGGGAAAGGCCGTCGCGGCGCCCGGGAATCAACCAACCTTCGGCTCCACATCCAGCCGCGCTACCCAACTTTCCAGACCGGGCTTTGCCGCCGGATAGATCTTGAGGACTTCCGGGTCGTGCCCCGGCACCATGTGATGACGCGAGGAGGCGAGCTTGAGCAGCGTCTTGTAGCCTTCGAGCGTGTCGCCAACCGAATAGGTGATCGGGAACACGCGGCCTTCGTCGATGTGCGAATAGAGATGACAGCAGTCGGAGGCGACGACCACATAGCCGCGCTTGGTCTTCACCCGCACGCATTGCAGGCCTTTCGAGTGGCCACCGACCAGGTGCACGCTGATGCCGGGGGCCAGTTCTTCGACGCCGTCGTGGAAGTCGACGCGGTAGGCATAGAGCTTGCCGATCATGGCGTGCACGTCGCCCTCGCTGAACGGGATGCGCAGCATCTGGTGACACATGCAGCGCCCGGTGGCGTAGGCGAGTTCCGTATCCTGGATGTGGTAGCGCGCATTGGGGAACAGGTCGTAGTTGCCGGCGTGGTCCCAGTGCATGTGAGTGGCGATGACGTGATCGACATGGTCGGGCTCGACGCCGAGCGCTTTGAGCCCCTCGCCGACCGGTTTAATGATCTTGCGCCCGCGCTCCTTGGCGGCGGCCTCGTCGAAGCCGGTGTCGCAGACGAAGATGCCATGCGGGCCCTTGATCACCCAGACGTAATAGGCGATCGAGGTCATCTCGTCGTGCGGATCGCCGAAGATGTAGTTCTCCGAGCGCTTGCGGCCATGGGTTGCATAGCGGACCGCATAGACCTCGTGAATGTCGTCGCTCATGATTTTTTCCCCACCGTGACGCCGGCGCGGCCTTCGATCATCCTGACAATAGCGGTGAAATCCGACTCGCCGCCGAATTCCGAATTGGTCAGCTCCCATTGATCGAGAACGGCGCTCATGACTTCATGCGGCACGTTCAAATTCCTGGCCTCCTCCGCGCACAGCCGCACGTCCTTGAGCATCAGCGCGGTGGCAAAGCCATAGTTGAACGTGCGCGGCAGGATCGTCTGCGGAAACTTCCCGTCCGAGGCGGTATTGCGGCCCGAACCGGCATTGATCACGTCGATCATGACGGCCGCATCGAGCCCGGCCTTGACGCCCATGGCCACCGCTTCCGAGGTGGCGGCCATGGCGGTGGCGGAGAGGAAATTATTGGCGAGCTTCATGGTCTGCGCCATGCCGGGCTTGTCGCCGATGACGAACACCCGGCCGAACACCGAAAGCGCGTCTTTCACGACGGCGATGTCGGCCGGCGGCCCGGAGACCATGACCGCCAGTGTGCCCTTGTTGGCGCCGCCGACGCCGCCGCTGACCGGCGAGTCGATCTGCACGATGTTCTTCTTGGCGAGCTCGGCGAATATTTCCGCGGCGACGCGCGAGCCGGTGGTCGACAGATCGACATATCGCTTCACCCGCTTGCCGTGAATGATGCCGCCCTCGTCGAGTGCGACCTTCTGCGAAATTTGCAGCGACGGAAGGCTCGCCATCACGGTCTCGACCCGGTCGGCGACGTCCTGCGGCGACGACGCGACTTGCGCGCCGCGCGCGACGAACGGCGCCACCGCATCGTTGCGGGTGTCGTAGACGATAAGCTTGTGCCCCGCCTCGATCAGCCGGCGCGCCATTGGCGCGCCCATGTTGCCCAGTCCGATAAAGCCGATGTCCATGGCGTTTCCCGTTCGTCGTTTTTGCGGCAGCGACTTTGCCCGACCCTCGCCGCGCCGTCACCCGGCCTATCGATTGTCGCCGCCGCGAAGGCGGGGGCCAATAGGCCCGGCCTGATCCAAATCTTGAGAGCAGGGCTTATGGGTCCCGGGCCTCC
>JBOHII010000236.1:0-8766 GCA_050725955.1 Pseudolabrys sp.
GCCTTAAGCCAGTTTGCATCTCAGTGAGTGCCGGGCCGGGGTTGAATCCTTGTTTGATTAGACGGCGCACGCGAGCAGCGCGGTCGCGTGCTTCATCAGGGGATACGGTGTGGTCGCCGAGTGTCCAGCGTCGGTTACGACCGCCCAGCCTGGGCCCCCGGAATGACCAGGTTATTCTACCGCGCGCCCGCAAACTGAGCCCAGGGCATGCTGGATCCGGATGCTCCCATTGTACGCCCCGCGTGGCATCGCGTAGGGCGGCTTCGACCGTTGCCTTCGTGATCGTTGATCCCTCGCCGGGCTTGGCCATATGTCGTCTCCCCAGTCCTGGGGTACAGCCAGAACTGAAGGAGTTCAGGGGTACACCCGGGGTACACAGGTGTAGGATTTATTGGAAAGTGGGCTGGTGTCAATGACGACGCGCTGAAATAGTGGGTGCGTCCACTGGGGTACAATTAGTACGCTGGATAAAGGGCTTACAAGAGGAAGCGATTGTGTCTTCGCTTCCCTTTGACCCTGTTCATGCTCTGACCTACCGTTTGTCCCGCGGAATCATAATCCGGAGGTCGGGGGTTCAAATCCCTCCCCCGCTACCGATCTCCAAAACCGATTGTCCCAACAATTATCGCGCGAAAAAAGCGAGCTTTTATCGTGCGCGCGTCGTAACGCCTCAATCACAACCCTGTCAGGTTGCTGATCAAAGGCGATTCGAGGTTGCCCCGGCGCGATTGCGATGGAACAATTGCGACCATAGTTCGTATTCGTCCCTATATCCACTGCTGCAGCCCTTTTCATATTGTTGCGGAGGCAATCCATGGCGCGCACCGCTGTTTCGCAGGTTCCGCGCGACGCCGGCATCGGGCCGCGCTCCGCGCCGACATCGCCGGACGAGGTGCGCAGCCACTGGCGCGACGCTTTCCGCCGCGTGCGCGCGGAAACCGAGCGCCGCGCCGCGCATCTGTCGGCCGAAGATCAGATCGTTCAGTCGATGGCCGACGCCTCGCCGACCAAATGGCACCGCGCGCATGTCACCTGGTTCTTCGAACAATTTTTGCTGGTGCCGAACGATCCCTCCTACAAGATCTTCGACCAGCGTTTTCCGTTTTTGTTCAATTCCTATTACGTCGCCGCCGGGCCGCGCCACGCCCGTCCACAGCGCGGTCTGATCACGCGGCCCAACGGCGCCGACGTCGCCGGCTATCGTGCCCATGTCGATGCCGCGGTGGAGCGGCTGATCGAGGGCGTACCTGCGACGGACGCCGCACGCGTCTTCTCGATTCTGGAGATCGGGTTGCACCACGAGCAGCAACACCAGGAGCTGCTGCTCACCGACATCCTGCATGCCTTCGCGCAGAACCCGACCGACCCGGTCTATGACGCCGGATGGAAGCCGCCGCGCTCGGTCCACGGTCCGCGCGGCTTTATCGAAGTTCCGGCCGGCATTCATGCCATCGGGCACGAGGGGGAGGGGTTCTGTTTCGACAACGAGACGCCGCGGCATGACGAGTTGATTCCAGACACGCGGATCGCGCGCCATCTGGTCAGCAACGCCGAATGGCTCGAATTCATCGACGCGGGCGGCTATACGACACCTTCGCTGTGGCTGTCGGATGGCTGGGCCGTTGTCCAGGCTGAAGCCTGGGAGGCGCCGGGCTATTGGCGCCAGCGGGATGGCGCCTGGTTTTCGATGACGCTTGCCGGTCTTAAACCGGTCGACCGGGCGGCACCCGTCACCCATGTCAGCTATTACGAGGCCGAAGCTTTTGCGCGCTTTGCCGGCAAGCATCTGCCGAGCGAAGCGGAGTGGGAGGTCGCCGCTCGCGCTGGCGTGATCGCCGACGCCTTCGGCATTGCTTGGCAATGGACGCGCAGCGCCTATCTACCGTACCCAGGCTACCGCGCTGCCGAAGGGGCGCTGGGTGAATACAACGGCAAGTTCATGGTCAGCCAGATGGTGCTGCGTGGCTCCTCGCCGGCAACACCGGACGGGCACACGCGCGCGAGCTACCGCAACTTCTTTGATCCGGGCGCGCGTTGGCAGTTCAGTGGGCTGCGGCTCGCCGAGTTCGATTAGACAAATGATCCGGAAAAGTGGCAACCGATTATCGGGCGTGATCTCGCGCAACATGGCAAACTGAGGAACCACAATGGTCGCACTCGCCCGCTCGCGCCGGTTCGCGCCACCCAGTGCCGAAACGTCCGCATTCGAAGCCGACGTGCTCGGTGGCTTGCACGCGACGCCCAAGCGCGTGCCGGCGAAATATTTCTACGACGGCGCCGGCTCGCAACTATTTGAGCGCATCACCGAGTTGCCTGAGTATTATCCGACGCGCTGCGAGATGCGCATTCTGCGCGATCACGGAAGCGACATTGCCAAACTCGTCCCGCCCGGCGCGGCGCTCGTTGAATTCGGCAGCGGCTCGAGCAAGAAGGCGCGCATCTTACTGCGCGCATTGCGGCCGCTCGCCGCTTACGTGCCAGTCGATATCTGCGGCGAAATGATCGAGCAGGAAGCGACCGAGCTGCGCGTGGACTTCCCGCAACTCGAAGTCATCCCGGTGACCGCCGATATCACGCAAGCATTCGAGCTGCCGGCGGCCGCCAAGGCGGCGCCGGCGCGGGTCGGATTTTTCCCCGGCTCGACCATCGGTAACTTCGATCCGCACGAGGCGGCGGCGTTCCTGCGCAATGCCGGCCGCATTCTTGGGCGCGGCGCAACGCTGATCGTTGGCGTCGATCTGATCAAGTCGGTGGACGTGCTTCATGCCGCTTATAACGATGTCGCGGGCGTCACCGCCAAGTTCAATCTCAATCTGCTGGTGCGCATCAATCGCGAGCTCGGCGGCACATTCAAGCTCGACTCATTCGAGCACCACGCCTTCTACAACCGGGAACGCAATCGCGTCGAAATGCACCTTGCCAGCCTCAAGCGGCAGAAGGTGAAGGTGGCCGGCGAAACCGTCGATTTCCGCGCCGGCGAGACCATCCATACCGAGAACAGCTACAAATATTCGATCGAGTCACTGGGCGCGCTGGCGCGCGGTGCCGGCTGGCAGCCGGCGGCCGTGTGGACCGACGAGCGCAAATATTTCTCGATCCAGGCTTTCACATTGGCCGCGTAATTAGCGCTCGGGCCGGTCCGGAATGACAAAGTGAATTGCCTGCGCTAAGCCTTTCGCCGCAGCAAAAGGTCAAGGCAGGAATCCATGAAAATTGTCGGTTTCGAAGCGAATAACGGCTTGCGGCTGGGTGTGGTCGAGGCGGATACGGTCATCGATCTGCAGGCGGTGGACGGGAGTTTGCCGAGCGATCTCGGCGAGGTTCTGCGTCGCAGCGACGGCGGCCTCAAAGCCATCGCCGATCTCGCCAAAAAAGCGCCGGCCGCCGCGCGCCGCCCGCTTACCGGTTTGAAATATGGCTTTCCTGTCGCGCGGCCGGGCAAGATCGTCTGCCTCGGTCTCAACTATCTCGACCACGTCAAGGAAGGGCCGCAGCGCGACAACATCCCGAAATTTCCCTCGATCTTTTTCCGCGTGCTCACCTCGATGGTGCCGCATCTGCAACCGATTATGCGGCCGCGCGTATCGATCCAGCTCGATTACGAAGCCGAAATGGTGGCGATCGTCGGCAAGCGCGCGAAACATCTCACGATGGAAAATGCCCTCGGCTGCATCGCCGGCTATTCTTGCGCCAACGAGGGTTCGGTGCGCGAATTCCAGCGTCACACCACGCAATGGGGCATGGGCAAGAATTTTGACCGCACCGGCGGCTTCGGGCCGTGGATGGTCGCCGCCGACAAGTTGCCGCCGGGAGGCAAGGGCCTCAAAATCATGAGCCGGCTCAACGGCAATACCATGCAATCCGACAACACCGATAATATGATGTTCCCGCTGGCCGAGACGCTGGTCTATATCAGCAAGGGCATGACGCTGGAGCCGGGCGACGTCATCCTCACTGGCACGCCGTCCGGTGTCGGCCATGCGCGCAAGCCGGATCCGGTTTGGATGAAGGCGGGCGACACCATCGAGGTGGAGGTCGAGGGTATCGGAGTGCTGCGCAATCCGATCGAGGATGAAAAAGCGTAAACGGGGCCCGTGAAGGCGCCCGGATTATGAGGATGTCATGAAACGCATATCCGTCGCGGCAGCCATCGCCGCTGTCGTCGTCGCGGCTGGCGTCACTCCAGCAGCGGCTGAGTGGCCGGCCGACCGGCCGATCCACGTCATTGTAGGCTTCGGCGCCGGCGGCGGCACCGACATCGTCTCCCGCATCGTAGCGCAGCCTCTCTCTGAATTGCTGAAACAATCGGTCGTCGTCGAGAACAAGGTGGGCGCCGGAGGCACTATCGCCGCCGAAACCGTCGCGCGAGCCGACAAGGACGGGTACACAGCGTTGATGACGAGCCCCGCCCACACTGTATCGGCGGCGATGCTCAAATCGATCCGCTACGATGCGATCAAGGATTTTGCGCCGGTCGCGTGGGTCGCAGACTCGGCTTTCGTCTTCGTCGCCAAGAAAGATTTTCCCGCCAACGACATCAAAGGGCTCATCGCGCTCGCCAAGGCTTCGCCCGGCGAGCTCAATTTTGCCGATGTCGGCGTCGGCTCGACCCAGAACTTTGCCGGGGAATTGCTGCGCCAGATGGCGGGCATAGACACCAAGCATATTCCGTATCGCAACACGCCCGGTGTGGTTGCGGCGTTGCTCGCGGGTGAGGTCGACTACGGGGTCGAATTGGCGCACGCGGTGCGCGGTCAGGTCGAAGCCGGCCAGTTGAAGCTGCTCGCGGTCGGCGCGCCCGCGCGCTGGCCGACGCTTCCGAATGTGCCAACCGTCGCCGAGTCCGGCGTGCCGGGCTATTCGGTCGTCGGCTGGTATGGCTGGATGTATCCCGCCGGTACATCACAGGCGATCGTCGACAAGACCAACGCCGCGTTGAAAGAGGTTTTGGGGCGGCCCGCGATCCGCGAGCAACTGGCCAAAGTTGGTGCTATCGTGCATGTCTCGACGCCAGCGGAATTTGCCAAACACGTCTCCGACGAAGTCGCCAAATGGCAGGCGGTACGCGTGAAGGCCGGGATCCAACAGCAGTAACGTCCGGCTCGCCACTGGATAAACGATAGAGGTTTGCAATGGTCGACAAAATCAACGTCCTGGTGATCTGCGGGTCGCTGCGCAAGGGCTCGTACAATGCTTCAATTGCGCGCGCGCTGCCAAGCTTGGCGCCAGCGGAACTGGCGTTCACGCCGGCGGCTTCGTTCGAAAATTTTCCGCTCTACAATTTCGACAAGCACACTGCGAATGGAATTCCGGCCGACGTTGCTGCCTGGTGCGACGCTATCCGCAAGGCTGACGCCGTCATCGTCGTCTCGCCGGAATATAACTGGTCGATCCCCGGCGGCTTGAAAAACGCCATCGATTGGGCCTCCCGCGAGAAAGAAATCTGCTTCAAAGACAAGCCGGTCGCCTTGCAATCGGCGTCGGCCGGGCAGGTGGGCGGCGCCCGCATGCAATATCACCTGCGCATGGCGCTCACCACCCTCGACGCTTTCATGTTTGGCAAGCCGGAAGTGTTCGTCAATTTCGCGGCCAAGAAGATCGACGAGAAGACCGGCGAGCTAACGGACCAGGCCGTCAAGGACGTGATCAAGCAGCAACTCGCGGCGTTCGCCAAGTTTATCAAGCGCGTGCAGGCGTAGCCGCGCGTAGATTTCCGCTATCGTCCTGAGGAGCAGCCGAAGGCTGCGTCTCCAAGAATGGGGCCGGGAGAGGCCTACCCCGCCGCCTGCGCGCGCTTGGGGAACAGTTGCGGCCGCAGCTTCGGATGGCAGGCCATCATCTTCGGCGCGTAAGGCGTTTCGGCGCCCAATTCTTCGGCCGCATGCCAGGACCAGCGCGGATCCCACATGGCGGCGCGCGCCAGACAAATCAGATCGGCCTTGCCCGAGGCGACGATATCTTCGGCCTGCTGGTAGCCGGCGATCAAGCCGACCGTCATTGTGGTGATGCCGCTTTCCTTTTTCACCTTCTCGGCGAACGGCACCTGGTAGCCGGGCGCAAGCGGGATTTTTTGCTGCGGCGAAAGCCCGCCGCTCGACACGTCCATATAGTCCATGCCGCGTTTCTTCAGCTCCTTGGCCAGCACCACGGTCTCCTCCGGCGTCCAGCCGCCTTCGACCCAGTCGGTGGCGGAAACGCGCATGCCGATCGGTTTTGTCTCCGGCCAGACCGCGCGCACCGCCTCGTACATCTCGATGGCAAAGCGCATGCGGTTTTCGGTCGAGCCGCCGTATTCGTCGGTGCGCTTGTTGGAAAGCGGCGACAGGAACTGATGCGCGAGATAGCCGTGCGCGCCATGCAGCTCGATCACGTCATAGCCGATGCGGTCGACGCGCTTGGCGGCGGCAGCGAATTCGCCGATGCAGCGCTTGATGTCGTCCTTGGTCATGGCGTGCGGCATCGCCCAGCCGGTATCGTAAGGGATCGCCGAGGGCGCCTCCGGCGTCCAGGCGTCCGCTCCTTCCAGGATCGGCTTGCCGCCGGCGGCCGGCGGCGTGGTCGGCCCTTTACGCCCGGCGTGTGCAAGCTGAACGCCCAGTTTCGCCACGCCGTACTGCCGGCAGAAATCGTACACGCGCTTGAGCGCCTTCTCGTTGTCGTCCGACCACATGCCGGCGCAGCGCGGCGAGATGCGGCCTTGCGGGCTGACATTGGTCATCTCGCACATCACCAGGCCGGCGCAGCCGAGCGAGAAGCTGCCGAGATGCATCAAGTGCCAGTCGTTGGCCGAGCCGTCATTGGAGTTGTACTGGCACATCGGCGAGACCACGACCCGGTTCGGCAAAGTGAGGCCGCGCAGGGTAATGGGCGAAAACAGGACGCTAGCCATTTTTGGATTTTCCTTTCGAGAAGCGAAAAAGGCGGAGACTTCATCCGCCCATATGGTAGGCGTGCATGGCGACGACCAGACAGCAGATCGCCCAGAACACGCAATATTCGACGCCGCCGATCACCCAGATCCAGCAGTTCTTGACCTTGTAGGTGGCGACCGCCGCGACCAACAGATGAACGAAGGCAATTGCGCCGGCATAGGCGGTGTAGATGCCGAGGATCAGCCCGGTCGCGAGCACCGTCTCGATACAGCCGGCGATGATCATCCAGGTCTTCGGCGGCTTGAAGCCCGCGACCACGAAGAATTCGAGCGTCGCCGGCACCGTGATCTTGCCGATAATATGCGGGATGAAGAAGGCGCCGCAGATGATGCGCAGGATGTTGAATTCATTGAGCAGATTGAATTTGTCGGCAAACGACATTGAACCCCCTCGCGTTGCGCCCGATGCTTATCACAACTTTTTGCCCTTAAGCCATGCCTCGCCCTTGGCATAAAGTGCGTCGAGGTCCGGCCCGTCGAGGCCGGGCATGTCGCGCTTGACCTTGTAGCCGATCTTTGTCTGCAGATAGGCGAGGTGACGATAGCCTTCCGGAAATTGCGCCAGCAAATCTTGGTCGAGCACCGGCCGTGCCGTGGGGTCGACCGGATCGAGCCGGTCTTTTTCATAAGCCAGCCGGCGCAGCACTATGCCCCATTTGCCTTTGCGCTTTTCCAGGAAGTCGTAGAAGCGGCCGGTGCACACCACGTCGCAGATCACGCCCTCGACCGGCGCGCGTTGCGAGATGGTCATCTTGGTCTGCGCGATGGCGCGCTTGCCCTTGATGTCGATCGCCATGCCGCCGAGCATGTGCATGATGCGCACGCCGCGGTCGTAGCCTTCCTGGCTGACTTTGATGAATTCCTCGTAGGTGCCCTGGAACCAGGTCGCCCACATGTGGCCGTCGCGATGCCAGACGGTGCGGAAACGGTCCCACATCCTGGCATCGCGATAGATGGCCCAGTTCTCAACCAGATCCCGGATAGCCAGCCGATCGGCGGTGTCGCGTGGCATAATATTCCTCCTCTCGGTTTTTCACTTCATAGCTGATATGAATTTGCCCGTCATCGGGGGAAGCGAATGGCAAGGCTGGAAGGCAAGACTGCGATCGTCACCGGCGGCGCCAAGGGCATCGGTCGGCATTATTCGCAAGCTCTCGCGGCGGAGGGTGCGCGCGTGATGATTGCTGACATCGCCGATGGCAACGAGCTCGCCGCGGAGATCGCCGGCCGACATGGCGCCGATTCGGCCGCCAGCTGCAAATTCGACGTCGGCGACGAAAAGGCGGTCAAGAATCTGGTGGCGCAAACCGTCGAACGCTTCGGCCAGATTGATGTCCTGGTAAATAATGCCGCGCTTTATTCGACACTCAGCCCGCGAAATTTCAACGAGTGGGACACGGAGCTATGGGACAAAGTGATGGCGATCAACGTGCGCGGTCCGTGGTTGATGGTGCGTCACGTCGCGCCACACATGATCGCGCGAAAAAGCGGTAAGATCATCAACATTGCGTCCGGCGCCGCCTACAAGGGCGTGCCGCGCATGCTGCCCTATGTCACCTCCAAGGGCGCCATGCTCGCGTTCACTCGCGCGCTGTCGCGCGAACTCGGTCAATTTGGCATCGCGGTCAATTCGCTGTCGCCCGGCTATATCCTGAGCGATACGGGCCTTGAAAACGCAACCCATGTGGAGGAGGAGCGCGTGCCGGTGCGCAATTCGCGCGCCTTCAAGCGCGACGCCTATCCGGAAGACCTGCTCGGCACGCTGGTGTTCCTGGCCTCTAGCGACAGCGACTTCATTACCGGCCAGTCGATCGTGGTGGACGGCGGCTCGGTCA
>JBOHII010000237.1:0-2199 GCA_050725955.1 Pseudolabrys sp.
GTGCCGTCCGACACCACGGCCCGCATCCAGGAGATGCACATTGCCCTGGGTCAGATGCTCTGCGGCGCCATCGAGATCGAGCTGGGCCTCGCCAAGTCCTGACGCCGGCTGCCGAAAAGGCTGCCGCCCCGCGACAGGCGGCCATGTTTTATAGTTTCATGACCTGAAATTGAGTTCACCATTCTGAAAATGCCCTTGACTCAAGGGCGGCAGGCTATTTCCCTTGCGCTCCGGGGAGAAACGCCCGCGGAGAAACCAAGCCATGGACGCGACTACCTTGCCGAAACCGGGGACTAAGGCGCGCCCGCCGCAAACCCGCGCCCCCGGCGACCGCCACAGCATTCAGTCGGTCGATCGCGCGCTGTTTCTGCTGGAAACCATCGCCGAGGCCGGCGGTGAGGCCTCGCTGACCGACCTGTCCATCCGCACCGGGCTCAACATTTCCACCTGCCATCACCTGCTGGCGACACTGATCCAGCGCGGCTTTGCCGCCAAGGTGGCGGGCCGCCGGCTTTATGCGCTGGGCGCCCGTATCCTCTATCTCGGCCACGCCTGCCTGCAGGTCGATCTGCCGCGCCGGGCGCAGCCCTATCTGGAGGCGATCAACCAGGCGACCGGCGAGACCGTGCATCTCGCGGCGCTGCAGGGCGACGCGGTCGTCACGCTGGCGGTGCGTGAATCGCGCCATGCCGTGCGCGTCGGCACCGGCAAGATCGGCGTCATGGAAGCGCCGCACGCAACCTCGATCGGCAAAGCGATCCTCGCCTGGCTGCCGGAGGACGAGATTCGCCGCATCCTCACCGGCGGCATGAAGCGCTTCACCGACAAGACCATCACCGAGTTTCCGGCTTTCGTTGAATCGCTGCGCGTCGTGCGCCGCCACGGCTATGCCATCGATCGCGAGGAATTTCTGCCGGGCGTCATTTGCGTCGGCGCCGCCATCCGTGACCAGGCCGGCACTGTGATCGGCGGGATCAGCGCATCGACGCCGACCATGCGGGCAACCGACGCGCACATCGCGCACATCCGCGACGAGGTCAACGCCGCCACGCGCGCGCTTTCGGCGGAATTCGGCGACCCGGCATCCAAAGCAGGCAGTGCCCAGGTGGCCGCCAACTGAGGTTGGCCGCCGGGCGCCGCATACGGCTTGGCATTGCCGGCGCTCGCTTGCGCCACGGCGGCAAACTCGCCATAGAAAGACAAGGCGGCAGGAAAAGGACTCCGCATGGGCGTTAAACCGATCAAGCTCGGTATTGTGGGGCTCGGCCGGTGGGCGAAGGTGCTCACCCGCGCGGTCGCGAAATCGGACAAGCTCAAGATCGTCGCCGGCTACAGCCGTAGCGAGGACAAGCGCCGCGCCTTCGCGCAGGAGTTCGGCGTTCCCGGCGTCCCGGATATGAAGACGCTGTTGTCCGATCCGCAAATCCGCGGCGTGATCGTAACCGTTCCCAACGAGCAGCACCTGCCGGTGGCGAGTGAAATCGCCAAGGCCGGCAAGCACGTCTATACCGAGAAGCCGATTGCCGCCACGCTCGAAGACGGTCTTGAGATCGAGGCGCTGGAAAAGACCTACGGCGTCACCGTCACCGTCGGCCACAGCGCGCGGCTGCTCGGCAGCATTCGGCGCATCCGTGCGGCGATCGACGCCGGCGAACTCGGTCGCGTCGCTTTCATGGAGGCGAATTTCTCCAACGAGAGGGCGCTCGAACTCACCCCCAACACCTGGCGCTGGTACAAGGCCAAGGCGCCGGGCGGACCGCTCTCGCAGCTCGCCATCCATCAGTTCGACATTTTGCATTATCTCGGGGGCGACATCGTCGAGACGAGCTCGATCGCCTCGAAGCTTTCCCCGGTCGGCGCCGAAGTCGACGACCAGTCGATGACGACGCTGCGCTTTGCCGACGGCAAGCTCGGCTATGTCGGCACTTCGTGGACGTCGCCGGGCGTGTTTTCGGTGCGCGTATTCGGCGCCAAGGGCCTGATGCACAGCGAGACCGATTTCTCCAGTTGGGACACGCCGAGCAAGCTGCATCTGTCGTCGCAGCTTTATATCCAGCGCGGCAAGGACGGCTACGGCAAGCGCGAGAACCTCAAGGTGCCGGAAAGCGACATGTTCGCCGCCGAACTGGAAATGTTCGCGCATAGCTGCCGCACCGGCACGGCCAACGAACTGACCGCGCATAACGGCAATGTCGCGGT
>JBOHII010000238.1:0-4772 GCA_050725955.1 Pseudolabrys sp.
CGGCTTCTTCTTTGCTTCGCCGCCGTCGACCAGCACGTGGCCGTCGATGTCGGAGATTTTATTGACACCGGTCAGCGCCATGATGACGCTGAGCTCCTTTTCGAGAATGTCGATCGCCTTGGCGACACCGGCCTGCCCGCCGGCGCCGAGCCCGTAGATATAGGCACGGCCGATCATGCAGGCGCGCGCGCCCAGCGCCAACGCGCGCATGATGTCGGCGCCGGTGCGGATGCCGCCGTCGAACAGCACTTCGGTGTCGGAGCCGACGCTGTCTGCCACCTTCGGCAGCGCCGAGATCGACGACGGCGCGCCGTCGAGCTGGCGGCCGCCGTGGTTTGACACCACGATCGCGTCGGCGCCAAGCTTGACCGCGGTCTTGGCGTCGTCGGCGTCGAGGATGCCTTTGAGGATCAGCTTGCCCGGCCAGATCTTCTTGATCCACTCCACGTCCTTCCAGGAGAGCGCCGGATCGAACTGGCTTTGGATCCAGGTGCCGAGCGAATTGACATTGTCCATGCCCTTCACGTGGCCGGCGAGATTGCCGAAGGTCTTGCGCTTGCCGGTGAGCACACTCCAGGCCCAGGCCGGCTTGGTGGCGATGTCGATGATGTTCCTGATGCGGATTTCCGGCGGCACCGTCATGCCGTTCCGGATGTCGCGGTGGCGCTGGCCGAGCACCTGCAAATCGACGGTGAGCACAAGCGCGCTGCATTTCGCCGCCGCCGCGCGCGCCAGGATGTCCTTGGAGAAGCCGCGGTCGTGGATCACGTAAAGCTGGAACCAGAACGGCTTGGTGGTTGCCTGCGCCACATCCTCGATCGAGCAGATCGACATGGTGGAGAGCGTGTAGGGAATGCCGGCCGCTTCGGCCGCGCGCGCGGAAAGGATTTCGCCGTCACCATGCTGCAAGCCGGTGAGGCCCACGGGAGCAAGGATAATCGGCGCCGCTATCTTTTGTCCGATGACGGTGGTGGCTAGACTGCGCTCGGAGACGTCGACCAGCACGCGCTGGCGCAGTTTGATGCGTTCATGGTCGGCACGGTTGGCGCGCAGCGTCTCCTCGTTGTAGGAGCCGCCGTCGGCATAATCGAAAAAGGCGCGCGGAACCCGCCGGCGGGCAAGTTGTCGCAGGTCGTCGATACAGGTGATGTGCTTCATCGGGCGCCCCGAGCATTCGCCACTCGCCTAACCGGTTAGCACAGCGGCGGAGGCGGCGAAACCGGCGGTTCCGAGCGCAATTCCATGGCCTTATCGGGAAAGGTAAACCTTAACGGCCACGGTAACGATTACCAACATTTCTTGACGCAAATTCGCCGTGTTGGCCCTATGATGCGGCCTTGCGGGAGGGCTCGGCTCCCCGCCAATAAAACCGTGTTTACGGGCACAAAGGCCGTAGCGTAGGCGACAAGGGGCTTGCATGGTTCGTCATTATTTCGGCACCGACGGTATTCGCGGCCGAGCCAATAAAGTCATTACCCCCGATCTGGCGCTCAAGGTCGGGCAGGCCGCCGGGCTCTTGTTCAAGAACGGCGAACACCGGCATCGGGTCCTGATCGGCAAGGACACCCGCCTCTCCGGCTACATGATCGAGACCGCGCTGGTCGCCGGCTTCACGTCGGTCGGCATGGACGTGCTGCTCACCGGCCCGATCCCGACGCCGGCCGTCGGCGTGCTGGCGCGCTCGATGCGTGCCGATCTCGGCGTGATGATCTCGGCCTCGCACAATCCGTTCGACGACAACGGTATCAAGCTGTTCGGCCCGGACGGCTACAAGCTCAGCGACGAAGTCGAGGCCAAAATCGAGGCGCTGCTCGATTCCGATCTCAGCAAGCGGCTCGCCAAGAGCAAGGACCTCGGCCGCGCCAAGCGCATCGACGGCGTGCAGGACCGCTACATCGAATTTGCCAAACATACGATGTCAAAAACGACCGATCTGTCCGGCCTGCGCGTGGTGATCGATTGCGCCAATGGCGCCGCCTACAAGGTCGCGCCGGGTGCGCTGTGGGAGCTGGGCGCCGATGTGATCGCCATCGGCGTCGATCCCGACGGCTTCAACATCAACAAGGATTGCGGCTCCACCGATCTCGCCGCGATATCGCACAAAGTGCGCGAAATGCGCGCCGATATCGGCATCGCGCTCGACGGCGACGCCGATCGAGTCATGATCGTCGACGAGCGCGGCCACGTGGTGGACGGCGACCAGCTGCTCGCCGTCATCGCCGAAAGCTGGAAAGAAGACGGTCGCTTGCAGCGCCCGGGCGTGGTCGCCACCGTGATGTCCAATCTCGGTCTCGAGCGCCATTTCGCCGGCCTCGGCCTCGAACTGGTGCGCACCCCGGTTGGCGACCGCTACGTGCTCGAGCACATGCGCGCGCATGGCTATAATATCGGCGGCGAACCGTCCGGCCACATTGTGCTTTCGGACTACACCACGACCGGCGACGGTTTCGTCGCCGCGTTGCAGGTGCTCGCCGTGATCAAGCTCGGCAACAAGCCGGTGTCGGAGATTTGCCACCGCTTCGAGCCGTTGCCGCAGGTGCTCAAGAATGTGCGCTACCAGAAGGGCAAGCCGCTGGATAACGCCGCGGTGCGCTCGGCCATCGCCAGCGGCGAGAAAAAGCTGGGCTTAGGCGGCCGGCTGATCGTGCGGCCCTCCGGCACCGAGCCGGTGATCCGAGTGATGGGCGAGGGCGACGACAAGACGCTGGTCGAGGCGGTGGTGGACGACGTGGTGGACGCCTTAAGCGGGGTGGCCGCCTGACGCCTGTCGATACCTCATACAGCCAGCAGCGAATTGTTGTCTGCGGCCACGGCCCGCACCGGCTTCGAAACGAATAATCCTTACGCTTCAATACTTTGGAACGTTTTTAAAAGAGCGGTTTTGTTTTGACTTGGCGCAAGGAAGCCGCTAGCGAACATGGCATTCCACGAGCCAATCACCAGCGGCCGGGTCCTCCATGATCGTTTGTTCCTGCAACGTATTGAGCGACCATGAAGTGCGTCGCGCGGTGAATACCGCGGCGCCGCGCACCGCCAGCCAGGTTTACGGCTGCCTCGGTTGCAGCGCCCAATGCGGCCGCTGCGCGCGCACCATCTGCAAGATCATGGATGAAGCCCTGGCTGGCGCCGATTGCGCGGAGGGCGGCGGTTGCGCGGCGAAAAGCCTGCCGCACGACTAAACCGCCGCGCGGCCCGTTCGCGCACCACAAAGGTCGGTTGACCACGCCTGCGGAACGGCGGCATTGTTTTGCACCCAACAAAGCGAACCGCGAAAGGGACCCGCGCCATGAAGGGTGATGCCAAGGCTGTCGAATATCTCAACAAGGCGCTGCGGCACGAGCTCACGGCGGTCAATCAGTATTGGCTGCATTACCGGTTGCTCGATAATTGGGGCTACAAGGACCTCGCCAAACAGTGGCGCAAGGAGTCGATCGAAGAGATGGAGCATGCCGACAAGCTGGTCGAGCGCGTCATCTTCCTCGACGGGTTTCCCAATATGCAGGTGCTTGATCCGCTGCACATCGGGCAGAACGTCAAAGAGGTGCTCGACTGCGACTTGGCTGCGGAAATGTCGGCGCGCGCTCTCTACCAGGAAGCCGCCACCTATTGCCATTCGGTCAAGGACTACGTCTCGCGCGACCTGTTCGAAAAGCTGATGTCTGACGAGGAGCACCACATCGACTTCCTCGAAACCCAGCTCGATCTCGTCGCCAAGCTCGGCCTCGAGCTCTACGCCCAACATCACATAGGTGAGATGGGCGAGGACGGCGAAGACTAAAGCCGCCGCCGTCGCGGCCGAATCGTCTGACCCTCGCGCGGCAATGACGGCGCATGCCTCACACGTAAACCGGTTCTTAACCGCGGTTCCGCGCGTCGCGTTTGCGCAGCCGACACGCGGTTTCCTCGCGCGCCCGGTTAAGCGACGTGGTTAAAGAACAAGGTTAAGAGCCGCTTAACGATTTTCTGCCAACGTCCAGCATCATTTCGGCGTCCGGGCTTCCGGAGCATTCGATGAGGGACGATGTCATGGCTGCTGCGCGTCTGAAGATTTCAACACTGGCCGCAATCACCGTGTTCGCAGCGAGCGCGGCATACGGCGCCGACTATTCGCAACCGTTGCCGCAGCAACCGATTTACGTTCAGCCGCCGCCGGAGGCTTTCGCGCAAAACTGGTATCTGCGCGGCTATGTCGGCGTCGGCATGATGAACAAGGCCAGTCTCGATTACGAGACGGTGACCGGCGCTACGCTGGTAGATCATTCGAATGCCGACACCACCTTTGTCGGCGGCGCCGTCGGCTACGAATGGAACAATTGGCTGCGCTTCGACGTCAGTGCGGAATATCGCGCCAAGTCGCGCTTCTACGCCCTCGTCACCTATCAACCCAACGGCATCGACGAATATCAGGGCAACCTGAAATCCTACGTTTTCCTGGCCAATGCGTTTATCGATCTCGGCACCTGGAATTGCTTCACGCCCTTCGTCGGCGCCGGCATCGGTGGCGCCTACAACAGTTTCCTCGACTTTGTCGACGTCAATCCGAACGGCGGCTACGGCTTCGGCCGTAATCCCAGCGAATGGCACATGGCTTACGCACTGTATGCCGGCGTCGGCTACAACATCAGCAAGACTCTCAAGGTCGATCTCACCTATCGCTATCTCAATTACGGATCGATCACCGACACGGTCGATTGCTCCGTCACCTGCACGCACGACTCGTTCAAATTCCACGATCTGAGCTCGCACGACTTCATGGTCAGCCTGCGCTGGAC
>JBOHII010000239.1:0-11166 GCA_050725955.1 Pseudolabrys sp.
CCTTGGCGAAGATAATCGCGCCCTTGTTGCGGAGCTGTTCGACCAGCAGGTGATCGCGCGCAGGAAAATCGATGTCGTAACGGGCGTCTCCGCCGCCCGTCGATCGCATATCCTTGGTGTCAAATGAATCCTTGAACGAGAATACGACGCCGTACATTGGCAACTTCGCAAGATCCGGAATACGTCCATAGCAGGCGTCGAGTTCGGCCGCACGCTCCAGCGCGTCCGGAAGCCTGCGAAAGATTTCGCAGACGGGTGGCGCGTCAGGCGGAAGCGGTCCCTCGGAGGGATGACGGTCGAACTGACCGCGGCATGTCACCGACCGCTCACCCCGTATGTTGAGCGTGGCAAGCGCATTCACTTGCCCGGCATTCGGAATGCCGACAATCATGCCAAACTGTTGTCGCACCGTGGGATCGGAAGCGGTCGGCTCCATGCGGCCAAACTCGAGCGGCGGCCCCTGGTACTTGTCAAGATTAGGCAGGATAGTCGAAGCCTTGACAGTACGGTTGGGAAAACGAATCGGCAACATGGCGCGTACCGCGCCGGTCGCCTCCGGGATCGGGGCGCCGTCGCCTGTCACGAGCGCACTGGCGACGCCGTTAAAGGCGCGCACGCGTGCCATGTACTGCTGAACAATGGCGACACAGGTCGTCTGCCCCGCCTTGATCGCCCGGTGCAATTCTTCGATCGTTGCCTCTTCAAGCCGAAACGGCTCATCCGCCATTCTGGGTTGGTCTGCCATTGCATCACTCTTCTTTTGTCGGTTCTCGCATAATCCTGTAATTGCCTATGGGCCTTGCGGGCCTGTGGAAGGTGGTCGTAGTCAGCAATTAGACGGCGGCAACTTTCGCCTTTTCGAACAGATCCTAAACAGGCGCATCACTGGAGGTTATATTGTAACATCAGGCCAATATCAGGTCGTGATCCATTTCGCGCGGTTATGGCTGATAGGAAGAATCCGCAGGGATTACTCCCAATCGCGGACGCTGGGTGGTCGGCCGGTCGCGCCAACTCAACAAAATCCGCTAGCCGTGAGGGCTACGTGTGGACCGCCTGCGATCATTGCTTTTTTTGTGCCAGAGCGATTGCTCGACCTCGGCGTCCCAAAGGCGGATTCCGCCGGTGATCCCGGCGTCATTCGATTCGACCTTGGCATCCCGCGGCGGACTGACAACTTCGCGTGCATTGCCGCCGCCTAGATACAACACATCGTAGTGGAGGAGCGAGTAGAGAATCTCGATCGTCTTACGGACGTGATGGCTCCATTTTTTTACGCCGTTATGATGCAATGCCTTTTTACCGATGTAGTCATTATAGGTTTTGCCTTTGTGGATCGGATGCTGCGCCAATTCGAGATGCGGCATCAGCACACCGGCGCGGAACAACGCCGTGCCTGCACCTGTGCCGAGCGTCAGCACAAGCTCCAGACCGCGCCCCTTTATGATGCCAAAGCCTTGAACTTCGGCATCGTTGAGCATGTGAACCGGTTTGCCGAGCCGCTTCGACAACGCGGTGGCGAACGGGTAATTGCGCCACAGACGCTTGCCGAAATGCGGCGCGGTGACCGTACGCCCTTCGCGAACGACCCCCGGAAAACCCACGGAGACACGGTCGAAAGGAGGTAGTGGCGCAACGAGATCTTCGAGCGCCTTCAACATTATTTGGGGCGTGCAAGGATAAGGCGTCGGCACGCGGACGCGATCGACCATCATCTTGCCCGCACGGTCGAGAACCGACGCCTTCAGGCCGCTACCACCGATGTCGATGCTTAGGGTAACGACGTCGCTGCGCGCTCTTCGCTTCATTGTATGGCTCCCGCCGCGGCGTGATCCAGAAAGCATGTCAGGTCGCCTATCGGATGTAGATGCGCTGCCGGCAGGCTGTCGTCGCCGTGTCGAAGACGACCGAAGATGGCCCGCTTCGCTTCTCCGGTGACAAGGAAAGCCACATGCCGGCTGCTTTCGAGAGCCGGATAAGTCAGCGTGATGCGCGCTTCCGGCTTGGCACCAATGACTGCCGCAACCCAACCTTCACGCTCCTCAAGCACCTTCGTTCCAGGAAATAACGAAGCGGTATGCCCATCCGGCCCCAGCCCAAGAAGATTTACATCGAACAGTGGCCGGGCCGGATCGAGGCGCTGCACGCCGTAGAAGGATTTGAGCTCACCTTCATAGGCGGATGCCGCCGCTTGAGGATCGAGCCCTCCGGTCGGAATCGCATGAATATTGGCAGCAGGGATCGGAGCGCGCGATAGTAACGCCTCCCGCACCATGCGGTAGTTGCTCAGCGCGTCATCGTCCGGCACAAATCGCTCATCGCCCCAGAACCAATGCGTTTGCGCCCAGGGAAACCTGTTGCGATAGAGCGGCGTTGCCAAGTTCTCGTAAAGGCCCCGAGGGGTTGAGCCGCCGGACAGGCAAACCGAAAATATGCCGATTTTCGCTACGGCGAGGTCAAGAATCCAATCAGCGACGCGGCTCGACAACGTTTTCGGATCAGCGAAGATTTCCAGCTTGGCATCGACTGCGCTGGTCATGAGGATGCCCTCGTCGTGATCGGGCAAGCGGCGTCGCGGATGGCCGCGATAGCGGCCGCGTAATCGCTCGATCCGAAGATCGCCGATCCGGCGACAATGACGTTCGCTCCCGCGTCGACAACTCGTCCGACAGTTTCGCGATTTTCTCCGCCGTCAACCTCAATAAAGGGGTTAAGGCCCCGCGCTTCACAAAGCCGATGCAGACTTCGAATCTTGGGCAGCATCTCGGGCATAAATATCTGGCCGCTGAAGCCAGGCTTGACGGTAATGACGAGAACGACATCACAGAGATGGAGAACATGCTCGATCAATTCGAGCGGGCTTGCCGGATTGAGAACCGCTCCTGCCTTCTTGCCCAAGTCGCGGATTTGCGAGAGGACACGGTGGAGATCGGCCGTTGCGGACCGCTCCGCCGGCACCAGCAGATGATCGGCACCAGCCTTTGCAAAGGCTTCAAGATAACGCTCCGGTTCGACGATCATTAGATGCACATTGAGCGGCTTCCGCGTATGGCGCCGCACCGCTTCGACAATCACCGGCCCAAATGTGATATTCGGCACAAAGCGGCCGTCCATGACGTCGATATGGATCCAGTCGGCGCCCGCCGCGTCGACGGCGCGAATTTCGTTGGCGAGATAGCCGAAATCGGCCGACAAGATCGATGGCGCAACGACAATCGGCTTGAGCCGGGATGTCATTGCCGTTTGCACTTCGAAGCATCCAGCTGCGCCGCCGGTTCGACGCCGTTTCCGCGACCTTGCCGCTCCTCGAGCTGGCGGACGATCTCCGCAACGATCTCGCTCGGCCGGCCGGCGACGTCGACGGTGAGCGGATTCTCATCCGGCGTCGGTTCCTGAAGCGCCGCAAATTGACTGTCAAGCAACGCCACCGGCATAAAGTGCTCGTGGCGTGCGGCCATGCGTCGATGGATAAGATCGTAAGATCCTTTGAGATAGACCAGCGTTACGTCCGCGCGGTCTCCGACGATAATGTCGCGGTAGGAACGCTTGAGTGCCGAGCAGGTGATGACGCCGGATTCACCTCGGGAACGCCAGCCATCTATTTCCTCGGCAATCTTTCGCAGCCACGGTAGCCGGTCCGCGTCCGTCAACGGCGTGCCATTGCGCATTTTTTCAACGTTCTCGGGTGGATGCAGGTCATCGCCTTCCTGGAACTGGCAGCCGAGCGCGGCGGCCAAAAGGACGGCAACCGTCGTCTTGCCGGATCCGGAGACGCCCATGACAACCGCGATCACCGGTTTGGCTAGGGTGTGTGATAGGGCTGGCGACCAGACACGGGAGCGCCGCGAATCAGGTGTCATCAGGCGCTCCCCGATGGCCGTGACGTCGCGCTGCCGGCGGCTTTTGCAACCTGCGCGTCTGAGCGATCGCCGCGAAGAATGTATCGTTCGACCGCGTGGGCAAAACCATCGTCGCGATTGCTGTCGGTCACAAAGTCCGCCGATCGTTGAACATCTGGACTTGCATTGCCCATCGCAATGCTCAGGCCGCTTCGCTCAAACATGGCAACGTCATTGGCCCCATCGCCGATTACGGCGATTTCCGCTTGCGGAACCGCCAGCAGCTTGGCGATTTCCGAAAAGGCGGCGCCCTTATTGGCGAGGGGGTGGGTGATATCGAGATAATACGGCTGCGAGCGCGCGACGGTCGCCTGACCGGAAAGCGCGGCGCTGACTTCGCGCTCACAGCGCGCGAGAAGGTCGTAATCTTTGCTGACGCCGACGATCTTGGCGGCGATGCCGAGAAACGGCGCGAAATCCTCGACGATTGTCGGCGAGAATCCAATTGTGTGCGTCTCGTGCTCGACGTGGGGACCGTCGGAATGGCGAACCAGCCAGTCCTTTCCGGCAAAGACCCAGCATTGCACGCCCTGTGCACCGAGCATGGCGATCGTCTGCCGGGCGACCTCGGGCCGCAGCAGATGTTCGGTGATCGCCGACAGGTCGGGCGCCGCGATCACCGCGCCATTAAAGCCGCCGATCGGCGCCGTGATATTCAGAGGCTTGAGCAGCATGCGCAATCCACGGGGCGGACGGCTGCTGACAATCGTAAAGAGGATACCCCGCGCGTGAAGTTCGGCCACGGCCGCCGCGGCACGTTTGGTCAATATCTTGTCGTCGGTGACCAAAGTACCATCGACGTCCGACACCAGTGCCGAGATTGTCCGCGATGGGGATTTGAGCTGCGCCATTATGATGATTTTTCATCGCCGCCGACTGGACGCCAGCGCCGTCCATCGCGATTCAAAAGCGCGTCGGCTTCGCCGGGCCCCGCACTTCCCGACGGATAGATCGGCAGTTGCCCGGCCTTGTCAGCAGCCCAGTTGTCGAGCACCGGCTGCACCACGCGCCAAGCCTGCTCGACCATGTCGGCACGCATGAACAGCGTCGGGTCACCGATCATCACGTCATAGAGCAAGGTCTCGTATCCGACATTCGGCTCCTTGGGAAACCAATCGTCATAGCGGAAATCCATCTTCACCGCGGCAATATCCACCACCGGTCCGGGCCGCTTGACCTCGAATTGAAGCGAGATGCCTTCGTCCGGTGCGATGCGCAGCACCAACCAATTCGATCGTAACGTATCGACGGGTGTGTTCTGAAACGCCGAATATGGCGCCTGCTTGAAGCGAATTGCGATCTCGGTGTTGCGTTGCGTTAAGTGCTTGCCGGTGCGGATGTAGAAAGGCACGCCGGCCCAACGCCAGTTGTCGATCTCAAGCTGCATCGCGACATAAGTCTCGACGTTCGAATCCGGCGCAACGTTCGGTTCTTGCCGGTAAGCCTTCACGGTCTTGTCCAGCACCGTGCCGGCACCGTACTGACCGCGCACCGCCTGGGCCGACTTAATGGCTGGCATTGCGGCGAGAACCTCGGTTTTCTTGGAGCGGATCGCCGCTGCATCAAAGCCGGTCGGCGGCTCCATCGCCACCATCGACAACAATGTGAACACATGATTTGGCACCATGTCGCGCAACGCGCCGGTTGCCTCGTAGAACTTGCCGCGCCGCTCCACGCCGACGGTCTCCGCCACCGTGATCTGTACGTGATCGATGCGGTCGCGATTCCAGATCGGTTCGAACAGCCCGTTGGCAAAGCGGAACGCCATGATGCTCTGGACCGTGTCCTTTCCCAGGAAGTGATCGATGCGGAAGATCTGGTCCTCGTGCAGCGTGCGCAGGATGCTGGCATTGAGTTCGCGGGCCGATTTAAGGCTGTGGCCGAACGGCTTCTCGATCACCACGCGGCGCCAGAACCGGGGCTTGCCGTCCTCGCCTTCAGTCTGATCGGTGAGCTTGGCCTTGCCGAGCTGCTCCACCACGGTGCCGAAGAAGCGGTCGGCGATAGCGAGGTAAAAGATGGCGTTGCCCTGCGTGCCGTGGGTCTTCTCCGCATCCGCCAACGCGGCGCGAATCTTTTCGTACAGGTCCGGCTTGGTGAAGTCGCCTTGCACGTAGACCATTTTGTCGGCCAGCCGCTTCCACGCATCATCGTCGATCTTGTCGACGTCGAATTCGGCGGTGGCGTTTCCGACGAAGCTTTCCAGCATGTCGTGAAGGTGCTTGCGCCAGCTTTCGGCCGTCCCTTCGCCGTGGTCGACGCCGATGAACGCAAACTTCTCCGGCAACACTTTGGTGCGTGCAAGATTGTAGAGAGCCGGCGTCACCAGCCGCTTGGTCAGATCGCCGCCGGCGCCAAAGATAACCATGGCGCAAGGGTCGGCCGGCTTGGCTTCACGACGCGGCGGCGCGGCGACGACCTTTGCGGCCGAAGATATCCGGGTCTGGTGGTCGAGCATCGCGCTACTCCGCCGCGTTCTGCGCCGCCGTCTGACCCCGCGATTGTCCCGGTTGCGGTTCGGGGTCGCTAGACTCCTGACCCTCGATATGTCCGCCGAATCCGAAGCGCATGGCGGAAAGTATCTTTTCGCCGAAGGTGTGTTCCTGGCGCGACCGGAATCGCGCGTAGAGCGCGCTCGAGAGCACGTCGGCGGGAACGGCCTCCTCGATTGCCGCCTCGACTGTCCAGCGGCCCTCGCCGGAATCCTGGACGTAGCCGGAGAACTTGCTCAGCTGCGGGTCCTTCGCCAGCGCCGCGGCGCTGAGATCGAGCAACCAGGACGAGATGACACTCCCGCGGCGCCAGACTTCCGCGATATCCATCATATTGAGCGTGAAGCGCTCGTCCTCCGGCAGGTCCTTCGAATTCTTGTTGCGCAGGATATCGAACCCCTCGGCATAGGCCTGCATCAATCCGTACTCGATACCGTTATGGACCATTTTTACAAAATGACCGGCGCCAGACGGGCCGGCATGAATGTAGCCGCGCTCGGCGCGGGGATCGCCTTTCGATCGGTCCGGCGTGCGCGGAATATCGCCCAGCCCGGGCGCAAGTGCCGCAAAGATCGGATCGAGATGGTCGACGGCCGGCTTCGGACCACCAATCATCATGCAGTAGCCGCGATCGATGCCCCAAACGCCGCCGGACGTGCCACAGTCGACATAGCGGACGCGCTTGCCGGCCAATTTTTTGGCGCGGCGGATATCATCTTTGTAGAATGAATTGCCGCCATCGATGATGATGTCGTCCGGCTCCAACAACCCACCGAGACGGTCGACCGTTTCATCGGTGACCTTGCCCGCAGGCAGCATCACCCACACTGCGCGCGGCTTCTCCTTCAGCGTCTTGACCAGATCCTCGAGCGACGCCACCGCGGTGGCGCCCTCTTTTGCCAGCGCCTCACGCGGTTTGGCATTGGCGTCGAATACCACGCAGGCATGCCCCGCTTTCATGAGGCGGCGCGACATGTTGCCGCCCATTTTGCCGAGACCGATCATGCCAATCTGCATTTGCTTCACTCCCGTATCTACAAAATTCTTTATTCGAGCGCCGTATCGATTGCGCGCGTAAGCTCCGCCAGCCCTGAATCAACATCCTTGAGATGAACGCGCAGCGCGCGGCGGCCGCGCTCGATCAAAACCTCCAAATCGCCGCTGGCCTGCGCCGCCTTGACGACGCCGAAACTGTAAGAATGCCCGGGCACGTTGATGTCCGCCGGGTCATCGCAGGTGATCTGCATGAACACGCCGGAATTCGGCCCGCCTTTATAGGCCTGCCCGGTCGAATGCTGGAAACGGGGTCCGAACCCGACGCAGGTGGCGGCGCGTGTCTTGTCGCGGACGTGCGTTCGCACCTCGGTCAGAGCCTGCGTATGCGCCTCATTGCGCTCGATATAGGCCAGTAGCGCCACGTAATCGCCGGACTTTTCGCCGGCATGCACGCGGCCAAAATGGCTCTTGAGATAGCCGGTCAGCGTGTTGTGCCGGCCAAGCTCGGCGGTGTTGCGCGGATCGGCGTAAAGCGCGAGACCGTTTTCGTGGAATAGCGGCTCTTGCTTTGGCGAGCGATGCGATCTTTCGTATTCGTCGGTCAAGGCGCGCGTCTTGTCCTTGCTCGTCTCGACATCCGGCTGATTGAACGGGTCGATGCCGATGATTGCGCCGGCGACCGCGGTAGCCATTTCCCAGCGGAAAAATTCCTGCCCGATGTGCCAGGCATCTTTCACCTTGATGTGCGCGACCGGGTGGCCGGCCCGCTCCAGCGCAGCTATCGCATCGCGCTGTGCCGGATCGTGCTTGCCGTCCAATTCCAGATAGGCAAAAAACCGATCATTGCCGTAGCGTTCGGGGGCCGTCAGCGGCTCGCCGTCCACCGGGATCAATCCGCGTCCCTGCTTGCCGGTGCTCTCCGCCAGAAGCTGCTCCAGCCAGGCACCGAGATCGGCGATACCCGGGGAGGCGATAATCGTTACCTTGTCGCGGCCGAAGCGAGTGGCCGCAACACCCATGGCAATGCCGAGCTGTATGCCGGGATTTTCCTGCGGCGGAACGTCCGCGCCGCAACTTCGCTGTATCGGCAGCGTCGTCTCGAGCACGCGCTTGACGTCAAGACCCATCGCCGCCGCCGGCACCAAGCCGAACTTCGAGAGCACGGAGTAGCGCCCGCCGATCGCCGGCACGCCATGAAAGATATGGGCAAAATCAAGCTGCTTGGCCCGCCGCTCCAGCGACGAGCCGGGATCGGTCACCGCGACGAAATGTTCGCCGACCTTATCCTTGCCGCGCACGGCGCCGACGCGTTCGACGAAATAATCCATGAAAATATTGGGCTCCAGCGTGCTGCCGGATTTGGAAGAGACAATGAACAGCGTCTTTTCCAGATTGACCGCCTTTTCAATCGTCCTGATCTGCGCCGGATCGGTGCTGTCGAGCATATGGAAGCGCGGCCAGCCGGCCTGCGGTCCGAATGTTTCGCCCAACACTTCGGGGCCCAGGCTCGAGCCGCCCATTCCCAGCAGCACGAGATCGGTGAACCCGTGCCGCTTCACGTCTTTTGCAAAATCTTCCAGTCGTTCAACATCGGCCAATTCCCGCTCGACGATATCCAGCCAGCCGACCCACTTGTCTTCGTCTGCTCCGGACCAGAGTGATTTGTCGCCGGCCCAAAGACGCCGAATGCGCCCGCCAGCGCGCCAGGCTTCCATCTCGGCATCGAAGGCCGCTTTCATCTGCGCAGAGCCCGGCGCGATTTCCAGGCGGACCTGAGCGCCGTCCAAAAGCGCGCGGCGCTGCCGAGCGATGGCAGCAAACAACTTGTCGAACGAATCGGCAAACTGCTGCACGCCTTCCACGACCAGCTCCTCGGTCACTTTCTTCAGCGAAATGCTTTGCGTTTCCAGTTCCGCGAGGATGGCGCGAGCGCCCTTAATATCTTGCTCGACGGCGTCAGCTTTCACCTGACCGCGGTCGCGGAAGGCATCCATCGTCGCCGGCGGCAGTGTGTCCACGGTGTCGCGGCCGATCAGCGCCTCGACATACATAGTGTCCTTGTAGGCCGGGCTTTTGGTGCTCGTGGAGGCCCAGAGCAAACGCTGCGTTCGTGCGCCCGCGGCGGCCAGATTTTGCCAGCGCGGACCGGCAAACAGGGCCTGATAGCGGGCATACGCGAGCTTTGAATTTGCGATCGCCGCCTTGCCACGCAAACGATCCGCCAGCTTTTTATCGCCGAGCTTGTCCAGCCGCTTGTCGACCGCGACGTCGATGCGGCTGACAAAGATGCTGGCGACGCTGGCGGTCTTCGATAGGTCGCCGCCCGCGCGTTTGAGATCCTCGAGCCCGGAAATATAGGCTTCGACGACCTGTTCGTAGACCGGAACGGCAAAAAGCAAGGTAATGTTGATGTTCAATCCGCTACCGATCAGGCGGCGGATCGCCGGAATGCCGGCCGGCGTCGCCGGCACCTTCACCATCAGATTGGGTCGCTCGACCGCGGCCCACAAGCGCTGTGCCTCCTTCATCGTGGCTTCGGTGTCGTTGGCCAGATAGGGCGAGCATTCGAGACTAATGTAGCCGTCACGGCCTTTCGTCAGATCGTAGACGGAGCGAAGCACATCGGCGGCGGCGCGAATGTCGGCGATCGCCAGATGTTCGTAGATTTCGGCAGTGCTGTGGTCGCCGCGCGCTTGAAACTGCTTCAGCGCGTCCTTGTATTCATCGCTCTCGCCGATTGCTTTTTCGAAAATCGACGGATTTGAAGTGATGCCTTTCAAGCCGTCACGATCGATGAGCGTTTGCAATTCGCCCTTTTCGATCAGGCTGCGTTTGAGGTAGTCGAGCCAAGGCGACTGGTCGCACGCCTCAAGCTGCTTCAGCGGATTCATGATGCCTGTCTCCGGGACTTCGCGATCTGTTCTTTGGCGATCTGTTCCTTGGCCGCGGCCAGCACTTTTTCCGGCGTAAAGCCGAATTTTTTCATCAGGTCTTTGATCGGCGCGGACGATCCGAACGAGTGCATACCGATTCTGGCGCCATTCACCCCTACATAACGATCCCAGCCGATCACGGAGCCCGCTTCGACCGACACGCGCGCCGTGACATCGGGAGGAAATACGCTATCGCGATAAGCTTGGTCCTGCTGCTCGAATAGCTCCCAAGAAGGCATGCTGACGACACGCGCCGCAATGCCCTCCTTCGCCAGCGATTCATAGGCTTCGACGCAGAGTGCCACCTCGCTGCCAGTGCCGATCAAGATCACCGTCGGTTTGCCGCGCCTAGCATCGGCCATCACATAGGCGCCACGGGCAACGCCAGAGGCCGTGGCGTATCGCTTGCGGTCGAATGTCGGCAACGGCTGGCGGGTTAACACCAGGCACGCCGGTTGATGCGTTAAGGCCATAACCACGCGCCAGGCCTCCACGACCTCGTTCGCGTCGGCAAGGCGCAGCGTGATCAGACCAGGGATTGCGCGCAACGCAACGAGTTGCTCGACGGGTTGATGCGTCGGGCCGTCCTGTCCCAGTCCAATCGAATCGTGCGTAAAGACGGTCACGACCGGAAGCTGCATAAGGGCGCTTAAGCGCATAGCTGGCTTCATGTAGTCGGAAAAAATGAGAAAGGTCGATCCGTAGCCGCGAATTCCGGAAAGCGAGAGCCCGTTGACGGCCGCGCCCATCGCGTGCTCGCGAATGCCGAAATGCAGATTGCGGCCGCCGTACTTCTCCGCCTCGAAATCGCCGGCGGCCTCAAACGTGAGATTTGTCTTGGTCGAC
>JBOHII010000240.1:0-4738 GCA_050725955.1 Pseudolabrys sp.
ATGGCGTGGCCGCCTTCGTGATAGGCGGTGAGCATCTTCTCCTCGTCGGTCATCACCAACGATTTGCGCTCAGCGCCCATCATCACCTTGTCCTTGGCGTCCTCGAATTCGGCCTGCGTCACCATGCGCTTGTTGCGCCGCGCCGCCATCAAGGCCGCTTCATTGACCAGATTCATCAGGTCGGCGCCCGAAAACCCAGGAGTGCCGCGGGCAATGGTCTTGAGATTCACGTCGGGCGACAGCGGAACTTTGCGCACATGCACCTTGAGGATGTTTTCGCGGCCGACCACGTCCGGGTTCGGCACCACCACCTGGCGGTCGAAACGGCCGGGGCGCAGCAGCGCCGGATCGAGCACGTCGGGCCGGTTGGTCGCCGCAATGAGGATAATGCCTTCATTGGTCTCGAAGCCGTCCATCTCGACCAGCAACTGGTTGAGCGTCTGCTCGCGCTCGTCATTGCCGCCGCCGAGGCCGGCGCCGCGATGACGGCCAACCGCGTCGATTTCGTCGATGAAGATGATGCAGGGCGCGTTTTTCTTCGCCTGCTCGAACATGTCGCGCACGCGTGAGGCGCCGACGCCGACGAACATTTCGACGAAGTCGGAGCCGGAAATGGTGAAGAACGGTACGTTCGCTTCGCCGGCGACGGCGCGCGCGATCAATGTCTTGCCGGTTCCCGGCTGGCCGACCAGCAGCACGCCGCGCGGAATGCGTCCGCCGAGGCGTTGGAATTTGCCTGGGTCGCGCAGGAATTCGACGATCTCCTGCAAATCCTGCTTGGCCTCGTCGACGCCTGCCACATCTTCGAACGTGACGCGGCCATGCGCTTCCGCCAATAACTTGGCGCGCGACTTACCGAAGCCCAGCGCCTTGCCGCCCGCTCCTTGCATCTGCCGCGACAGGAATATCCACACGCCTATCAGCGCGATGAACGGCAGCCACGATACCAACAGCGATACGAACCACGGGACATTGTCCTGCTGCGGCCGCGCGGTGATCGCGACGCCCTTGGCATAGAGCTTCTGCACCAGACCGGGATCGCTCGGCGCATAGGTCTGGAAGCTGGTGCCGTTGGCGAAAGTGCCGTGAATTTCCGGCCCCTGGATCAGCACATCGCGCACGCGGCCCTGGTCGACTTCGCTCAGCAGCTGGGAGAAGGAAATGTCCTGCGCGGTCGTGCGCTGCCCGGGATTCTGGAATAGCGTGAACAACGCCAGCAGCAAGAGAACGATAATCACCCAGAGGGCGAAATTGCGCAGATTGGCGTTCATCAGGCGTCCTTACCCGCCGCTGAGGGCGCTGCGGCCTTTGTAATTTGGGCCAGAAATATTTGGCACCTTTACGTCTGTCCCATTCGCAATGTAGGCACCGTAAGCCGGCATGGAAAGGGTTCGAATCTCACATATTCTAGCGTGATTTCGTTGGCTTGGCGTTACCGAGTCGGCGGGTGGTTAAAGCTCTGCCGCGGCGAGGCGGCGCCCGCTCCACGGCGATTTGGCGATCGCCAACCGTCACAATCGCCCCGGCTAGGCTCCGCCGGAACCGCCCATTGCCAGCTTTTTGGGCATAATCGAGCGCCGCCGTCAGCGCTTCCAGCTTTGCGAGCTCCACCGGCCCTTCATTTCCGACCTTTGCCAATGCGCGGCCGATCAGGCGTAGCGCGATCTCGGCGGGCAACCCGGCGCAGCCCGCCGCATCCAGGACGATGGTGCCCGACATCGCAGGCGGCCGCGCCAGCTCGGCCTCGGCTACGTCAACCACGGCCTCGATCGCCAGGTCTGCCCGCTTGAGCCGGAGCGCCAGCAGCGCCAGCCGGCGGGCATCGAGCCCCTCGCGTGCGAGTTCGCTCATGAGGCCGCGCATCCGCACCCGCGTGAAGCGCGGATCGCGGTTGGACGGATCGTCGGCGAAGGGAATCTTCGCGGCGCGCAAAGTGGCGATCAGGCGCGCCTTGGGGATATGAAGCAGCGGGCGCACCAGCTTGATCTGGCGCTCGCCGGGCACAGCCGAAATCCGTGCCATCGCGGCGAGCCCGCTGACGCCGCTGCCGCGGCTCATGCGGATCAGCACGGTCTCAGCCTGGTCGTCGAGCGTGTGGGCGGTGAGGATATGCGCGGCCTTTACCTTGCGCGCCGCCTTGGCGAGAAGGCGGTAGCGCGCCATGCGCGCGGCCTGCTGCAAGCCGGTCGCCGGCTTCGTGCCGGTCCAGCGCAAAGTACGGTGCGCAATGCCGAGCTTGCGCGCCAAGCGCCCGGCCGCCGCCGCTTCGCGCTTGGCTTCCGGCCGCAGGCCATGATCGATGGTAACGGCGACGAGCTTCGGTTTGGTCTGCAACGCCTTGCGCCACCGCGCGGCAAGCAGCATCAGCGCGATCGAATCCGGTCCGCCGGAAACCGCGAGGATCAATACGGGAAAGGATTCGAGATCGGAAAAAAGCGCATTGAGTTCCGCCGTGGAAACGGGGGAAATCTCAGCAATGGGCACGCTTTTGTTCCTGCACGACGCCGCGCTTCACACTTGCCGAGGCGCGCGGAAATTTGCGTCCGACTTCGGCGAGAGTGGCGCAGGCGGCTTCCTTCTGATTGAGCGCGGCGAGCGACTGGCCGAGCCGCAGCAAAGCGTCCGGCGCCTTGCCGGAGTGCTCATGCTTGGTGGAGACCGCCAGGAAGGATTCGGCGGCGTCGCGGTAACGCTGGCGCTGAAACAGGCTCTCGCCCAGCCAATACTGTGCATCCGGCGCCAGCTTTTCGTCCGGATATTTGCGCAGAAAATCGCGGAAGGCCTGCTCGGCCAGCGCGTAGTCCTTATGCAGCACATAGCCATAGGCCATGTCGTATTCGTCCTTCGGCGTCCCCGCAGGCGGCAGCGCGGCGATCCGTGTGGCGTTGGCGTTGCGCGGGGGCGGCGGCGGCAACTGCGACGGCGGCATTGGCCCGGCGTTGGCCACCGGAACGCTCGGCGGGGACGGCGGCTCGCCGGAAACGGTCGAAAGATCGAGCGGCGCACCGGCAGCGCGGCCGCCCGGGATGCCGACCGGCGGTGTAGTGTCCGCATTCGATGGTGGCGGAGCGACGGCCGCTTCGTTGCCGAGCACGCGCGGGGCGCCGGGCGCGTTCGGATGCAGCGCGGGGTCGAAGGCGTCGGAGCGTTGGCCAGGCACGGCGGCTTGCGGCGGATTGACCTGGCCGGGCGGCGCCATCTCGCGCGGCGGCGCGCCGGCAGGCAGCCGTCCCTTGGAACCCAGTTGCTGGAAGCGATACTCGGTATCGTCCTGCATGCGCTTGACCTGCATCTCGAGTTGCTGATTGCGGTACTGCAATTGCTCAAGCGTGCCGGTCAACTGGCGCAAAGCATTTTCGATGCGATCGAGGCGGACCGACGGATTGCTGGGATCGGGCTGCACGGCCGACGACTGGTCCGACGGACGCTGGTCGGCCTGGCCCGACTGCGAAGGCGGTTCGCCGCGGTTGAACAGATTATCGAGAAAACCGCCGGGTGAATGCTGTTCCTGCGCGGTCGCGGGCGCCGCCAGCAGCAGCACGGCCGACGCGGCGAGCGCGGCGGTGCGAATTCGATGCGATGAACGAGTCATGAGGGCCTGCCCGGCAGCGGTCAATAGAACTAGCATAAGGCGGGCTGCGTCGAAATTGTGACTGCAGCCCCGGCGCGGTCATTTACGCCTTGTTGCGCCTGTAGAAAACGTCGATGCCCGGCGCAAGACCGGGCATGACAGTTTCGAAACAATGGCGCCGGTGTCTTACGAACTGGCGCCGAGCACCGTGACCGCGCGGCGGTTCTGCGACCAGCAGGAAATGTCGTCGCACAGCGCGACCGGGCGTTCCTTGCCGTAGGAGATGGTGCGTATGCGATTGGCCGCCACCCCGCGCGAAGTCAGATAATCCCGCACCGTCTGCGCGCGTCGAGCACCGAGCGCGAGATTGTATTCGCGCGTGCCGCGCTCGTCGGCGTGACCTTCGACGGTGAACTGGCCGTAGTTGCTGTAGGTGTTAAGCCACTGCGCCTGTTTGTCGAGCGTGGCGCGCGACTGCGCCGACAGTTCGGTGGAATCGGTTTCGAAGAAAACGCGGTCGCCGACATTGACCACGAAGTCCTGCTGGCTGCCAGGCGCCGCCATGCCCGCAGCGTTTGCCTGGACGTTTTCCTCAGGCTTACTGGCGCAAGCCGAAATTGCCAGCACGCCCGCCAGCACGCCCGCCAGCCTCGCCGCACGAATGATGTGCTTCACATTGGTCATTCCGGTGCCTCCATTCTTACACAACTAACCGGAGCTAGCCTCATCGTGTACCAGCACGGTGGTTAAGCGAACCTTCCATCAACCTTGATCGAAGCTTGCGTGGCCCCACTAAAATTGTCGAAGCAGCTTAAACCTATTGTGATGGTTAAGAGCAGGTGAAAATAAGGCGCTTACGCCGGCGCTGGATCTTACCCCAAAACCGTTACCCGCCTTGGCCCAAGTTCCGGGGGAAGCCCTTTTTCGCGCCCCCGCGTCAGGACAACAACGGCGACCATGCCGGATCCGAGGCATAACTCGGGGTCGGAACTTTGAGTTCATTGCGCCCTGTGATGTCGACCGTGAATAGCGAGGGGCCGCGGCCGGGATCGCTGAAGAACATCAGGACTCGCCCGTTCGGCGCAAATGTCGGCCCCTCGTTATGGAAGCCTTCGACGAGGACACGCTCGCCCGAGCCGTCCGGCTTGAGGACGCCGATTGAAAAGT
>JBOHII010000241.1:0-7319 GCA_050725955.1 Pseudolabrys sp.
GACACGAGGCGGCTGGACTACGCCATTCGGCCGACCGAGCCGCCGAATGTTTTCCACACGGCCGCATTGCGTGACAGCAGAATCAAAACCGGCGCGCGGCGGATATCGTCGCTGTTGCGCGCGACCGGTCTCGCGGCAAACGGTGTGACGAGGCGTGCCCCTCGAACGAATTGGCGAATCGGACATTCGGAGAATCAAAAAAACCGAGAATCATCCGCCGACCGATGCGCGGTAGCGGGAACTCGTCGCCGCGCGTGCATCGACGATGGTTGTCGGCGCAACATGACCGGGACGATTTTCCCGTCTGGAAAATATTCTCAGCACCCGGTTTAGCCCTGGGCCGCAGGGCTAACTTGCACGCGCATGCGTGCCGTTGCGCTACCAGACACCGAACAGAAAGCCGCGCGTCTTGTGCGTACTGGTGCTGCGCTCGACCACGGCATTGGGAATCGTTACGCGAATCTTGCGCGCGCGCAGCCAGGCGAACAGACGCTCGCGCAGTTCGGCGCGGATCTTGGCGTGACGGCGATCGCGTCCGAGATCGACGAGCTCGTGCGGATCGTTGCGCAAATCGAACAGCTGCGGGCGGAAAGATTCGAACAGAATATATTTCCATCGTTGCGTGCGCAGCATCCAGCCGCGCGCGCCCGCGACCGGCCGCTTGAGCGTGCGCCGCGCCGCGCGGAAGGAATAATCGCATTCGCTGACCGCGGCGTCGCGCCAGTCAATGCCCGCCTTGTTGTCCGGATCGCGCGTCGCCGGGAGCAGCGAACGCCCCTCGAGGATGTGGCTCGCCGGCACCCCGCCGGCCGCCTCGACGAAGGTCGGGGCGAGATCGATCGCCTCGACCAGGCGGTGGTCGACGGTGTTGCGGCTGCGGTCGGCGCGCGCATCGGGATCGTAGACGATCAGCGGGATGCGCACGCTTTCCTCGTGGAACAGGTCCTTCTCGCCCAGCCAATGGTCGCCGAGATAATCGCCATGATCGCTGGTGAACACGATCATGGTGTTGTCCATCAGACCGCGTTCGCCGAGGAATCGCCAGAGCCGGCCGAGATGGTCGTCGATCTGCTTGATCAGGCCCATGTAGGCCGGGATCACCGCGTCGCGCACTTTGGCGCGGGAAAAATTGATGCTTTCCTCGTGCCGCATATAGGCGGCGTGTACCGGGTGCGCGCTTTTGCGTTCTCTCTCGTGGCGATTGAGCGGAATAATATCCTCACGTCGGTACATCGCGTGATAGGGCGCCGGCGCGATATAGGGCCAGTGCGGTTTGATGTAGGACAGATGCAGGCACCACGGCTCGTCGCCGATCTCGTCGATGAACCGCATGGCGCGGTCGGTCATGTATGCGGTCTCGGAGTGCTCCTCCTTCACGCGCGCCGGCTTGACCGCGTTGCGCATGTGCCAGCCGGAAAGAATCTCACCGCGCTTGCCCTCCGCGGCATTGGCAAAATCGTGCCAGGGATTGTCGGCGTCGTAGCCAAGTTCGCGCAGGTAGACGTTGTACGGCAGATCATAAGGCGAGCTCTGATCCGGCCATAGTCCGTCGTCGCGTTCATAGGGCTCGAACCCGCACTCGCTCGCCAGCACGCCTTCGATCGAATACGGGTTGACGCCGAGCCGCGCCATGCCGACCCGGTCCGCGGCCATATGGGTCTTGCCGACCAGCGCCACCACCATGCCGAGCGGGCGCAAATGATCGCCCATGGTCATCTCGCCGACCCGCAATGGAATGCCGTTGTAGGTGGAGCCGTGCGAACTGACGTAACGGCCGGTGTAGAACGACATGCGCGAGGGGCCACAGACCGGGGCCTGCACATAGGCCCGGCTGAAGCGCACGCCGCGCGCTGCCAAGGCATCGATATGCTGGGTGTTCAGCGTCGGATGGCCGTAGCAGGAAAGATAATCCGCACGCAGTTGATCGGCCATCACGAACAGGATGTTTTTAACGGGCACGCCGAACAACCCCTCAGCTCTTCGCAGGCCTTGCCAACATCACGGCCGCTTCTTTCGCCCGCTATTGTCCAACGACGCGTAGGCCGCGACTTGGATAGCGCCGCCTTGTGCTTCGCCGCAGGCCACCGACGCAGCGCATTGCACGCTTGCGTCGCCGTGGTCCGTTACTTTGACGTCGACATCGCCGTGCAGTTCACCGGCTTGCGGCTTGCCGTCGATGACAACTTTGCCGTTGCGAATCGTGACGTCGTTGCCGTCGAACCGCTCGCCGTTGATGATGATGGTCCCCATGTCCTGCCGCTTTCGATTTCCCAGCGCGGTCGTCACGTTACGGCATCCGGCGGCGATCGCAATCCACGAATTTCAAGACGCCGCCCCGTCTATTGGCCGTTCATCCCCTGTGGGCATCGCTAGCAGCCGGCCGCCGACGCGGCTGCGCAGGCTCCGGCTTGAAGCCGAATTTCGGCGCACGGGCGCCGATCGCATCCGCGCGTCGTTTCGGCGCCAAGTGGCCATAGCGCTTATCGACCACGGCCGTTCCGGAATATCCGAGATTGCGCGCGACCAGCGGCAGCGGCACGCCGTTCATGACCGCATGCGCGGCCCAGGTGTGGCGGAGCTGCTGAAAACCGACCGCCGGATCGATCTTGGCGGCCTTGCAGGCGTTCCCCATCAAGCGCTTCTGGTGCGATTTGCCCCAACCGGCCCCATCGTCCTTGGTGAAGATCAAATTCTGCGCCCCTAGCCCGGCGCACATCTGGCCGAAGAAGCGCGCGGCCTCGCGCGTCAACGCGACGCGATAGACCAGCTCTTGGCCGCCGCTTTTGCGCGTTCGCAAACGGACGTTGCTGTTTTTCGAATCGAAATCGGCCGCCGTCAGCCCGGCCAGTTGCCCGTAGCGCGCCCCGGTCAGCAACCCCGCCTGCACGATTTTGCGGAAATCGGCGGCGCAGGCCCCGATCAGGCGTCTCGCCTCGTCGATCGAAAGATAGGCGATGCGCACTTGATCGCCGTCGGGAAACGCCGCCACGCGATGCCAGGCCAGGTTCGATGCGACCTTTCCGTTCCTCCACGCGCGGTTCAAAGCCGCTTTGAGCACGGTCCAGGTCCGGTTGGCGGAGGCTTGGCGGCGGCGTTTGGATTCGTCGTCGCCGGCGGGCTTGGCGAATTTCTGTTTCTCGCCTTTGCCGGTACGCAGCCGCGGCGGCCGCTTGGCAAGATTTTTCAACCATGCTTCCAGGTTTTCGGTCGTAAGCCTGGCAAGTTCCACGTCGCCCAGTTCCGGCCGGATGAAGGCGCGATCGCGGTAGCGGGCATCGGCCGCCGTGCTTCGATTCTCCTCCAAGAATGCGATGTAATCGTCCATCGCGCTGGCGACCGTGCGATGAGCACTCGCGTCGGCCAGCCTTTGCACCTTGGCGCGCCCATGCGCCTGCACGAAACTCAAGATGCCGACGCCGTCCGCATCGGAAAAGTCGTCGGCTATGACGAGTTTCCGATCGTCGGTGGTGAGATTCTTGACCGTATAGGCACCGCCGCCGATGTAGCGACGCACGATCCAAGTGCCGGGACCGCTGACGAGTTTGCGGTAGCCAAGATGCAGACCCGGTTCGATCAGCCGGAAATACGGCTTGTGGCGCACCCGGAGCCGGCTGCGTGCCGTGCGACTTTCGAGATTCGAATCCTTGATCTTGCGCGTCACGGTGCCGCACTTCCAATTTGGAACCGGCGTCGGGTCCAATATGGGTCTAACGCCAATTAGAAATTAGCCTTGCTTCGCCGGCAGCACAACCTGCACAATGCCAATGTTTTCACCGGATTGGCCGGGTCGGCTCGAAGCCGAACGGCTTTTTAATCTGTATTACGGCGGTAACTCACGCAGATTCCGCGCACCTACGCCGAAGGTCGATGGAACCTGCGCTCATGGCGGCCATGCGAAGCTATGCCGCATCTCACGAAAGATTTAACGTAGAAATTATAGGCTGGCGGAGTCCTTGCGGGTACATTGGCTCTGCCCTGCAAAGAGCGCTCTTCGGGAGCGTCAGGCCATGATGAAAACCAAGAACGTAGTGTCGGCGCTGCGGCGCGACGTGCACTTTATCTGGAACGCCGTGATCGCCGTCGTGTTCATCGGCTTTGCCGGCCTCGCGGTGGCTGCGGCCCTGCTCGATCTGTTGGCGATTCAACATCGTTGAGCAGCCGCGATTCGCACGCCGGCGCCTCCGGCGGATAGCGATGCCGGGCGCCGTTGTAATCCTCGACGAGGAAATGTTCGCCGCCATTGACGCCGACACGCTCGAGATAATTCGGGCCGAGCGGCGATTTGCCATGACCGCCGGGGATGTCGAGGACATATGCCGGCTGGCAAAGTCCCGATAGACGACCGCGCAGGCTGCGCATCAGGTCACGGCCGGTCGCGATATCGGTGCGCAGGTGCGCGGTGCCGGGCGCCAAATCCGCATGGTGCAGGTAGTACGGCTTGATTCGGCACTCCACCAGCGCGCGCATCAGCTCGCCCATAACCTGCGGCGTATCATTGACGCCTGCGAGCAGCACCGATTGCGCGAGCAGCGGAATGCCGGCATCGGCCAGGCGCGCGCACGCCGCGCGTGTGGCCGGCGCCAATTCGCGCGAATGGTTGATGTGCACGGCAACGTAGGTCGGCTTGCCCCGGACCTTGATCGCACGCACCAGCTCCGCCGTCACCCGCGCAGGTTCCGCCACCGGAACGCGGGTGTGGATGCGCAGCACCTTGACGTGATCGATGGTCGCCAGGTCCCGCATCACCGCGCGCAACCGGCGTGGCGACAGAACCAGCGGGTCGCCGCCGGTAAGGATCACTTCCCAAATCTCCGGACGACCACGGATGTAACCGAGCGAACGCGCCAATGCCGCGGCCGACAGCGCCCTCGCCTTGCCCGGTCCGACCATCTCGCGCCGGAAGCAGAAGCGGCAATAAACCGCGCAGACCGCGTTGAGCTTGAGCAGCACCCGGTCGGGATAACGATGCACGATGCCTTCGACCGGCGAATGCGCGTCGTCGCCGATCGGATCGGCGAACTCCTGCGGCTGGATCCGGAGTTCCGCCGCATCCGGCACGAATTGCCGCGCGATCGGGTCGTGCGGATCGTTGCGATCGATCAGCTCCGCCAAGGCCGGCGGCAACGCCACCGTATAGCGCGCGGCCACGGCTTCAAGCGCGGCGCGTTCGCCCGCCGGCGCCAGGCCGTGGTCGCAGATTTGTCTTGCGGTTCTTAGAGTAGGCATCGCTCGTCCCTCTTGATCCCTATGGCTCGACAACCGGCGTCCAAATCACCTGCTCGATGCGGCTCGCGCCGGTCGCCAGCATCACCAGCCGGTCAAAGCCGAGCGCGATGCCGGACGCCTGCGGCATCGCGGCGAGCGCGGCCAGAAAATCCTCGTCAACCGGATAGCGCTCGCCATGAATGCGCTGTTTCTCCGCCATCGCCACCTCGAAGCGCGCGCGCTGCTCGGCGACGTCGGTCAATTCGCCGAACGCGTTGGCGAGTTCGACCCCGCAGGCGTAAAGCTCGAAGCGTTCGGCCACCTGCCCGCCGCCCGGTTTTGCCCGCGCCAACGCCGCCAGCGGCAGCGGGTATTCATACAATATTGTCGCTCGTCCGTTGCCGAGATGGCGATCGACCCGCTCGGCCAAAATGCGGCTGAAGATATCGCCCCAGTCATCGTTCGCCGCGGTCGCGACGCCGGCTTTCTTCGCCGCAGCGGCAAGCAGTCCCCGATCACCTCTGCCATCCGCGACGGTTGCCAACAGGTCGACGCCGGCATGCCGCTCGAAGGCTTCCGCCACGGTCAGGCGCTCCGGTTCGGCAAACGGATCGATCGTCTTGTCGCGGAAGCTGAAACGCGTAGCGCTAACCGCGCGCGCGGCCTCCCTGAGCAGCTCCGCACAATCGCCCATCAGCGTTCCATACGGCTCGTTCGCCCGATACCATTCCAGCATGGTGAATTCGGGATGATGCAGCGGACCGCACTCGCGATTGCGGAACACGCGGGCGAATTCGAAGATGCGCGCCTCGCCCGCCGCAAGCAGTTTCTTGGCGGCAAATTCCGGCGAGGTGCGCAAGTAGAGCGGCCGCCGCTCACCGCCCGGTCCGATCAACGCGGTGGCGAAAGCATGCAGATGCGTCTCGTTGCCCGGCGAGACCTGCAACACCGAGGTTTCTACTTCGACGAAATCGCGGGCCGCAAACCAGGCCCGTAACGCCGCGGTCATCCGCGTGCGCACCCGCAGGCAGGCCCGGCGGCCGGCATGCACGCCGGGAAGCCAAAACGGCGCGTCTTTTCGCACATTTACCTCAACGGAACCGGGCAAAAACCGAACGTGAGAAAGGCTGGCATCCGACGCCAAGATCGCTATGGTGCGGCCCGAAACCGCGGTCAAAAGACGAAATTCGGGCCGCCCAAAACTCAAGGACGCTAAACGTGAAGGTCATCGCCAGTTCGCTCCGCAAAGGCACCATCGTCGATATCGACGGCAAACTCTATGTCGTGCTTAACGCGGAAAATTTTCATCCCGGCAAGGGCACGCCCACAACGCAGGTCGATATGCGCCGGATTTCCGACGGCGTGAAGACCCAGATGCGTTACAAGACAACCGACCAGGTCGAGCGCGCCCATGTCGAGGACGTGGAATATTCCTACCTCTACCAGGACGGCGACGGATTCCACTTCATGAACGGTGAAACCTACGACCAGGTCGCCCTGCCGGCCGATCTCCTCGGCGACCAGGCGGTGTATCTGCAGGAAGGTATGAAGGTGAACCTCGCCATCCACGAGGGCATCCCGGTGTCGATCGAGATTCCGCAAAAGGTAACGCTGGAAATCACCGAGACCGAGCCGGCGATGAAGGGGCAAACTGCGTCGGGCTCGTTCAAGCCGGCGATGCTGTCGAATGGCGTGCGCACCATGGTGCCGACCCATATCGTGCCCGGCACCCGCGTGGTGGTGATGACCGCCGACGGCGCTTACGTCGAGCGCGCCAAGGACTGATTGTCCAGCCGCTTTTCGAGAAAGACGCTCGTCGCGACGGCCTGCGGCGGCATCGACGCATAAGGCTCGAAAATCGCACAGGGCGCGAAGCCGCAGCGCCGGTAAAATCGGATCGCGGCGTTCTGGCGCGTTCCCGTCTCCAGCCGCAAGATTATCAGTCCGGCGCTCGACGCCTCCGCGGTCAGGCGCGCCAGGATGGCCTCGGCAACGCCGCGCCCGCGCGCCTGCGGGCGAACATACATCCGCTTGACCTCGGCAAAATCGCCAAACAAAGCCACGCCGCCGCAACCCACCGGCGATCCTTCGCTGCGCGCCACAAAGAACCGGAT
>JBOHII010000242.1:0-3410 GCA_050725955.1 Pseudolabrys sp.
ACCAGCGGCAGGAAGAAATTTTCGATGGGCTTGTAACGCGCCATCAAAATGCCGAGCGGCATGCCGAACGCGATGGCGAGACCGAAGCCGAACAATACCCGGTAGAGCGTCGCGCCGGCGTGCTCGAACATGGTGCCGTCGGCCAGCATGTCATAGAGCGTGCTGACGATGGACGGGATCGTCGGCATCAGCACGCGCGGGAAATAGCCGCTGAGCGAGACCGCCTGGTAAAGCCCGGCGGCAACCGCCAGCGTGACCACCGCGCGCAGGATCGAGCGTCGGTTCTGCGTCTGCTGATTCATGCCGCCGTCGATCCCATCATGCCCCAGCGCACCACGGTATAGTCCTCGATCGCCTGGAAGACATATTTCTCCAGCGTCAGGCCGATCACGGCGATTACCACGATGCCGGCCATCATGGCGTCGGTATTGAGGAATTCGCGCGCGCCGAAGATCAGCCAGCCCAGTCCCCAGGGAACGGCGGCGAGCATTTCCACCGCCACCAGAATGCGCCAAGCCTGCGCCAGGCCGAGGCGCAGACCGGTGAGAATGTAAGGCAGCGCGCCCGGCAGGATCACGTAGCGGAACATGCGCCGCTTGTCGGCGCCCATGGCTTGCGCGGCGCGCACCCAGATTTCCTTCACCGCCTTAACGCCGGTCCAGCTGTTGTAGATGATGGGAAACATCGACACGAATGCGACCAGCAGAATGGCCGAGAATTGTCCGGGACCGAACCAGAGCAGGAACAATGGCGTATAGGCGAGGCCGGGGATCGGCGCGAGGACGCTGACCAGCGGCAGACAAATGTCCTCGGCCCGACGCGAGCGCCCCATCAGCACGCCGATGGTGAGGCCGACGGCTGCCGCCAGCGCGAAGCCGGTGAGCAGGCGAATGACGGTATCGAGTGCATGGTGGGGGAGAATGCCGGAGACAGTCAGGTCGAAGAAGGAACGCGCGATCTCCTCCAGTGTCGGAAACAACTTGTGCGGAAAAATGCCGGAGCGGGCGAACGCTTCCCAGATCGCTCCGACCACCGCGAACGGAAAGGCATTGCGCGCTATCAGGCGCAGACGTTCGCCGCCGCTGCTGGCCGGCGGCGCCGGTGCGCCGGTCGCGACTATGGTGACGGCGTCTGCCATGGGGCCGCGGATATCCTCCCGTTTATGCGCGCCGCGCCGGGCGTGCTGGCCCCGGCAGTTGCAGCGGTCTTATTGCCGCCTTTGAGCGCAGGATAATGCGCCTTCGGCGGTAATCACAAGGCGGCGTGGCATTATGCTTCGCCGCCCGGCGGAAATGGCAGCCGAGCGGCCATTGCTGCTGGCGATTTGTGCCAAGAACGGCTAAACGCGCGGCACGGCGCGCGTCTGGCGCGCTCGGCGTTAATACGGGGGTTTCGTGATGTCGAAGAATGCACCGAAGATCGGCTGGATCGGCGTTGGCCGCATGGGGACGCCCATGGCAGAGCGCCTCATCAAGGCCGGCCATGACGTGTCAATTTGGAACCGCACCCGCGCCAAGGCCGAGCCGCTCGCCGCCATGGGCGGCAAGATCGTCGACAAGCCGGCCGACCTCGCCGGCTGCGAGGTGGTGTTCGCCATCGTCTCCACCGGCAAGGATGTCGAACAAGTTCTGTTCGGCAAGGACGGCCTTTGCGCCGGCGCGAAACAGCCGCGCATGGTGGTCGACTGCTCATCGATCTCGGTCGAGGAATCCGCTGCCGTCCGCAAACGGCTCGCCGAGAAAGGCGTCAGCTTCCTGGCCGCGCCCGTTTCCGGCAATGCCAAGGTGATCGAGGCCGGCAAGCTGTCGTCGGTGGTGTCGGGCCCCGAGGCCGACGCCAAGATCGCGATGCCGCTGATCGAGGCGTTCGCGCCGCGCGGTGTCTCCTACGTGGGCGACGGCGAACTCGCGCGCATGTGCAAGATCGCGCACAACGTCATGCTCGGTGTGGTGATCGAGAACCTGATCGAGATCACGCTGCTGGTGAACAAGATGGGCGTGCCGCGCCACGCCTTCCTCGCCTTCCTCAATAACGGCGTCATGGGCTCGATGTTCACCGCCTACAAGACGCCGGCGCTGGTCAATCTCGACTGGACCACGACCTTCACGCCGGAACTGTTGCGCAAGGATCTCGATCTCGGCCTCGAACTCGGCCGCGAATGGGACGTGCCGATGCCGGTGACTGCGGCGACGCGCGAGGTGCTGCAAACGCATTTCGGCGCCGCCATGTTGCAGAAAGACCCGCAGGCCTATCTGCAAAAGGACTTCGCCGCTCTGGCCGAGACCATGGCGCTCGCCGCCGGGATGAAGCTCACGCCGGAGAACAAGAACGTCGGGACCGGGCTGGAGTGATTGTCGGCCTGTCATTGCCGGTCTTGACCCGGGCACCACACATCCCGCTTGCGGGATGTGTGCACTTAAAAAAAAGGGCCCCTTGCGGGGCCCTTGTGTGCATAAGGTGGAGGATTCACGCCACCGCAAAAGCCTAAATCAGACAAAAACGGTGGCTGCGCACGAACCCACTCAACCGGCCGCACGCATATATCACAAGTAAAATGGCCGTAAATTTACCGGTTGGTTTCCGCAGTGTAAATATTGCATCATCGCCGGCAAAAGCCGCAAACGGGGAAACGCGCATGACGTTCAAACTCTACAACGCGCCACAATCGACCTGCAGCCAGCGGGTTCGCTTTGTTTTCAACGGCAAGAAAATTCCCTTCGACGAAGTGAAGCTGAATCTGCTCGCCGGCGACCAGCTCAAGCCTGATTACCTCAAGCTCAATCCGAATGGGGTGGTGCCTACGCTCGACCACGATGGCGCCATCGTCACCGACTCAAATGTCATCACCGAATATCTCGACGAGGTCGCGCCGCAGGCGAGCTTCACCCCCGAGGACCCGGTCAAGCGTGCCCGCATGCGCGCGCACATGCATTTCATCGACGAAATGCCGGCAGCCGCCGTGCGCGTGCCGACTTTCAATCTCGCTTTCCTGCCCAGCTTCCAGAAGATGAGCCGCGAGGCCTTTGTGGCGATGGCAGAATCGAAGCCGCTGCGCAAGGAATTCATGATGACGATGGGCCAAACCGGCTTTCCGCGGAAGGACATGGACGAGGCGCTGGCGCGGCTGCGTCGCACCTATGAGCGCATGGATGCCGAAATCGAAAAGAGCGGCGGACCGTGGCTGCTGGGCAAGGACATTTCGCTCGCCGACGTGGCGGCGATGCCGGCGCTGGTGCGCATGCACGATCTGAACATGGCCGAATGGCAGGACCTGCCGCGGATCGTCACCTGGTTCGACAATATCCGGGCGCATCCGGCTTTCAGGCCGACCTTCTACTCCGGCTCGTTGTTGAGCGAGCGTTTTCCACATTTGCGGGAAAAGGCGCCCGCCTGACAGGTCGCGCGGGGCC
>JBOHII010000243.1:0-6354 GCA_050725955.1 Pseudolabrys sp.
TCTATGAGCATTACGGCGTCGATCCCTACGGCATCGCGCGCGCGTTGCTCGCGAACATCCTGCATCGCGGCGTGAGCCAGGGCGGCTCCACCATCACGCAGCAACTCGCCAAGAATCTCTTTTTAACTCAAGAGCGTACCATCCACCGCAAGCTCCAGGAGATGCTGCTGGCGCTGTGGCTCGAGCGAAAGTTCTCCAAGACGCAGATTCTGGAATTGTATCTAAATCGTGTCTATTTCGGGTCGGGCGCCTACGGCATCGAGCAGGCCTCGCAACGCTACTTCGGCAAATCCGCACGTCGTATTTCACTGCCCGAAGCAGCGCTGCTCGCGGGGCTGGTGAAATCGCCGTCGCGACTCGCGCCGACGCGCAACTTCAAGGCAGCCGAGAAACGCGCGCACGCCGTGCTCAGCGCCATGGCCGATCTTCATTACATCACCGCGGCAAGCGAACGCGCGGCGCTGGCGCATCCGCCGCATATCGTGGCGCAAGCCGGCGGCGGCGGCAGCAATTATGTCGCCGACTGGGTGATGGACGCGGTCAACGACGTGCTCGGCCATGTCGACGAGGACATCACGGTCGAGACCACGATCGATGCCGGCTTGCAGGCGGGCGCCGAAAAGGCGGTCACCGAGGAACTTGCCGCCAAGGGCGAGAAAAGCGGCATCGGTCAGGGCGCGCTGGTGGCAATGACACCGGACGGCGCGGTGCGCGCCATGGTCGGCGGCCGCAATTACAGCGAAAGCCAGTTCAACCGCGCGGTCGCCGCCAAACGCCAGCCCGGCTCCGCCTTCAAGCCGTTCGTCTACCTCACTGCGCTCGAACATGGCCTGACCCCCTACACGGTCCGCGAGGACAAGCCGATCAAGCTCAAGGACTGGCAACCGGAGAATTACAAGCACGAATATTTCGGCCCGGTCACACTGGCTAAGGCGCTGGCGCTGTCGCTCAACACGGTGTCGGTGCGCCTGACGCTCGAATTCGGGCCGGATGCGGTGATCCGCACCGCCTACCGTCTTGGCATCGCCTCGAAGCTCGAGCCCAACGCCTCGATCGCACTCGGCACCTCGGAAGTCTCGATGCTTGAGCTGGTCGGCGCTTATGCACCCTTCGCCAATGGCGGGCTCGCGGTCATGCCGCATGTGATCGAGCGCATCACCGCCGGCGGCGGCAAATTGCTTTATGCGCGCAACGAGCAGCCGCTCGGCCGCATCATCGAGGCGCGTTACGTGGCGATGATGAACGAGATGATGGCGCAGACCCTGACCATCGGCACCGCCCGGCACGCGACTTTCACCGGCTGGCCGGCGGCCGGCAAAACCGGCACGTCGCAAGATTTCCGCGATGCCTGGTTCGTCGGCTACACCGCGCATCTCGTCACCGGCGTATGGCTCGGCAATGATGATGGGACACCGACCAGGCACGTCACCGGCGGCGGACTGCCGGTGGAAATCTGGAGCCGCTTCATGCGCGGCGCGCATCAGGGCGTGCCGGTCGCCGCCCTGCCCGGCGCCTCGGGCGGCAGTCTATTCTCCGGCCTGGCAGGCGTTGGCGCTACGCCGCCTGCTCCCGTGCCGCCAGCCGCGATCGGCGCGCCGCAACGGCAGACGTCCGGCTCTGGCAGTCTCGACAGCTGGCTGCTCAATAACCTGTTCAGCCGGCGTTGATCGCGCTCGCGCGCACTCCGCGCGTTAATATCCATATCAGAAGCGTTGCGCAGCCCATCGCCGCCACCGCTCCGGCGAGCGGCCAGGCACTTTCTCCCAACAGCAATCCGACCCCCGCGCCGCACAGCGCGGCGACGGTCTGTTGTACAAAGCCAAACAGCGAGGAGGCGGCGCCCGCGCGTTGGGGAAACGGAGTCAAAGCCCCGGCAATGCCTTGCGGCAGGACCATGCCAAGACCCGCAAGATAAACCGCCATCGGCACCACCAGCGAGAACGCCGAGGTCAGGCCGAGTGCGACCGCGGCTACCATGGCAAGCCCGCCGGCAGCGCAGGCAACGCCGCCAAAGCCGAGAACCCTATCGAGGCCGAACCTGACCACCAGCCGCGCCGCGATGGCCGAGCCGGTCATGTAGCCGACCGAGCTGAGGGCGAACGCGATGCCGAAATTGAAAGGCGTCAGTCTATAGAGATTTTGCAGAACGAACGAAGTCCCCGATATCCAGGCAAACAAGCCGGCATAGCTCGCCGAGGTAATGCCCAGATATGCCAGATAAGCGCGATGGCCGGCGAGCGTCCGATACGAGCGCAAAATCGACGCGAGCGACATCGGCTCGGCCGCGCGCGTGTTCAGGGTTTCCGGCAAAAGCAGCCAGATGATTGCGGCGCCGGTGAACCCAGCCAGAACCAGCGTGACAAAAACCGAGCGCCAGCCGAAGCCGGTCTGCAACACGCCGCCCACGACCGGAGCCAATACTGGCGCCAGCGCCATCACCGAACCGATCATCGACAATTCACGCCCCGCCCGCGCACCGGCATGAAGATCGCGCACGATGGCGCGCGTCAGCACGATGCCGCCGGATCCGCCGACCGCCTGCGCAAAGCGCGCGGCAATCAACATTTCAATTGAGGTCGACAAGGCGCAAGCAAGGCTCGCCAAGCAATAAAGTCCGATCGCGGCCAACAACACCGGCTTGCGGCCGTGCCGGTCGGACACCGGGCCGTAGAAAATCTGCCCGACCGCAAAGCCGATCAGGTAGGCCGAAATCGTGAGTTGCGTCTGCGCGGCGGTCGCATCGAGGTTCCGGGCGATGTCCGGCAGCGACGGCAGGTACATGTCGGTGGTGAGTGGCCCGATCGCGCTTATCGCCGCCAGCAATGCCGTAAGCGCGAAAGTGCCGGGACGCAGCATTTGTGAATTTTCCGCTTCGCGCTTCAGGCCGGCCGTGAAAGCGTCGTTTATATGATGATGTGGAGCAACGCTAGCGCCGGTCGTCCCGCGCGCCGTAGCGGTGCAGATCGGCGCCGTGGGCGTCGAGCCAGGACTTAGCGCGCGCGACATTGGGGCAAATGCGCTCGACCAGCCGCCAGAACGCTTGGCTGTGATTCATTTCAACGAGATGGGCAACCTCGTGAGCGGCAAGATAGTCGAGCACGTAGGGCGGCGCGAAAATCAACCGCCACGAATAGGATAAGACGCCGGTGGTCGAACACGAGCCCCAGCGGCTCGACGGATCGCGCATCGACACCCGTTTGATCGCGACGCCGAGCGCGCTGGCCGCGCGCCGGCTGGCCGCTTCCAGGTCGGCCTTGACCTCGCGCTTGAGAAAATCGGTAATCCGCCGTGCGACGTGCGGCGCACCGCCGGCAACGCAAAGCAGGCGCTTGTCCCCGCCATCGGCCTCGGTCCATACCGTGCCGCGCTCGCCGCGCCGATGCACGATGCGGTGGTCGACGCCGCGCAGCGGGATCACCGCGCCATGCGCGAACGGCGCCGGCGCCGGCAGCCGGTCGAGCCGCGCCGCGATCCAGCCGCCGTGCTTTTCGGCAAATTCGCGTGCCTGCTTCAGGCTGCCGCGCGGCGGCATGGTGAGCACGACTTCGCGGGTGACGGAATGGATACGCAGCGTGTAGCGCCGCGCTTGCCGGTGGCGGCGCACGCGCACCAAATAGATTTCGCGATCGAACACAATATCGATGGTCGACGGTTCGCTCGGCCGGCGGTAGAGCAGCGCGCGCAAAGGCATTGATGGAATCCGTCCGATCGCAATCTTCACGGAAATATTGCCATATTCGACGCCTTTCGCCACGCGGATTCGCGCGGCCGGAACCGCCGCAGCGACGCAAGGGCTTACCAAGGGCCTACATTGTCACAAAACCCGCCGCCGGCGGGCTGCCGCGGCGGATCACGGGCTGGGAGATGCCGCCTTGGCCGGCCCGGGACGGGCCCCGTTGCCGCGCCAGCGCGTGCCGTTGTGCGAGAGCACAAAATCGGAAATACGCGGGGCGATCTCGGCGCGGAAGCGCGAGCCGTTGAACACGCCGTAGTGCCCGACTCCCTCCTGCAGATAATGCGCCTTATTTTCGGCGGGAATGTTCGGGCACAGGACGTGCGCTGCCTCGGTCTGACCGACCGCGGAAATGTCGTCGTGCTCACCTTCGATCGTCATCAAGGCGACGCGCTTGATTTGCGACGGATCGATGCGATGACCGCGATGCCGCATCTCGCCCTTCGGCAGCGCATGGCGGATGAACACGGTATCCACCGTCTGCAGATAAAACTCGGCGGCGAGATCCATCACCGCGAGGTACTCGTCATAGAATTCCCGGTGCTTCTGGGCCGAATCGCCGTCGCCCTTGACCAGATGGCGGAACAAGTTTTGATGCGCCTCGATGTGGCGATCGAGATTCATGCTCACGAAGCCGTGCAGCTGCAAAAAGCCCGGATAGACGTCGCGCATGAAGCCAGGATTGGGGAACGGCACTTTGGTGATGACGTGGGTGCGGAACCAGTCCAGCCCGCGGTCTTCGGCGAGCTTATTGACCGCGTTGGAGTTGATGCGGGTGTCGATCGGCCCGCCCATCAACACCATGGAGTGCGGGACATAAGGATCGTTGTTCGCCTCCATCTCGGAGACCGCCGCCATCACCGGCACCGAAGGCTGGCATACCGCGATCACATGCACGTCGCCGCCGAGCAAATGCAGCATGGAAACGATGTAGTCGATGTAGTCGTCGAGATCGAAGCGGCCGTCCGACAGCGGCACCGTGCGGGCGCTGCGCCAGTCGGTGAGGTAGACGTCGTGGTTGGGAAGAAACGCCTCGACCGTGCCGCGCAACAGCGTGGCGTAATGACCCGACATCGGCGCCACGATCAGCAGTCTCGGTTGCGGCCGTCGCGGCACGCGCTCGAACGTGCGTTCGAAGTGCAGCAATCGGCAGAACGGCCGTTCCCAGGCCACTTTGATATTTACCGGCACACGCTCGCCACCGACGCTGGTTGATTCGATGTTCCAGTCCGGCCGGCCGTAGCGGCGTGTCATGCGCTCGAACAGCTCCATGGTCGCCGCGATCGACTTGCCGTAGGTGGTGTGGGCGAAAGGATTGACCGGGTTGCGGTAGTAGAGGCGGGTGGCGTCGGCGAAAGCGCGCACCGGGTCGAGCGCGGCATGGCCCATTTCGTACAGCCAATACATTGGCGACGCGAACAAAGCAGTGCTGCTACCGGGCAGCGATGCCGCCCCGTCGAATTCGCCAATTGGCATCGGCTCAGCCCCCGGCTCTTGCTGCGCTGCAGCAGAGTGTCGTTTTTCTGTCATGCCGTCAACATAGAGCTATTTCCTTGGTGTCCGGTATATAGGGCCCAAACACCCAAAATTCACGGTCTTTTTGGCCTATTCGCCGGCCTGCAACAGGCTCCCCTGCACGCGGGCGCTCTGCAACAATTTCACGAGAGCGAGCGAAGCAGCGGCAAACAGCACGACATTGAAGATAAGCGCTTGCAGCATCAGGTCGGCGCGGAACACGTGACCGATGAGGAGCGCGCGCATGCCCTCGAACACGTAGGTCGGCGGCAGCGACCAGGCGACGTATTGCAGGAAGCCCGGCAGCACCGTGACCGGATAATATACGCATGTCAGCGGCAGGAACAGAAACATGATGGTCCAGGCCATGCTCTCGGCGCCCATGCCGTTGCGCAGCAAAAGTCCGGCGACAAATATCCCTATTGCCCAACTGGTCAGAATCAAATTCACGAAGAATGCGGCCAGCGCCAGGCCGAGCGACCACAGATTGAAGCCGAAGAACAAAACGGCGAGCAGCGTCACCGGTATCATGCCGATCAACAAGCGAACGATACTCATGATCATCAGGGCGGCGATGAACTCCACCGGCCGCAGCGGCGACATCATCAGGTTGCCGAGATTGTGCGACCACATTTCTTCCAGAAACGAGATCGAAAATCCGAGCTGGCAGCGGAACAGGATATCCCACAACAACACGGCGCCGATGAACACGCCGGTGGCGCGCGCAAACGGGCCGCCACTCTGCGACACGTAGAGTTGCAGGAAGCCCCACATCAGCATCTGCACAGTCGGCCAATAGATCAGATCGAGCACGCGCGGCCAGGACGAACGCAACAAATACCAGTAGCGCCGCACCATGGCGGTCACGCGATTGACGGAAAACCGGAGGCCGGCGTCGCTCATTGCGCGGCCTCGCGGGATTGCCCTTGATGTTGTCCTTGCCCGCGCGCCACGTCGAGAAACACCTGCTCCAGGGTCTCGCGGCCATAGCGCTTCAGCAAATGCTGCGGCGTATCGTCGTCTTCGATGCGGCCGGTCTTCATGATGATGACGCGCTCGCACAAACGTTCGACCTCGGTCATGTTATGCGAAGCGAGCAGCACGGT
>JBOHII010000244.1:0-4196 GCA_050725955.1 Pseudolabrys sp.
GGGGTGTTTGCGCTGACCACGGCGATTGCGTTGCTCTGGCTGCTGGCGGCGGCCACCATGGCGCAGCCGAGCTACCTGAGCACCCGGCTGGTCCCGATCGGCGACGGCCTGACCGGCGATGCCGAGAATCTTGCTGCGCGCTTGCGCCAGGTGCAGGGCGTGGCGGAAGCCGTGGTGATCGCCGAGGAAAAACTCGCCTACCTTAAAGTCGATTCCAAAACATTCGACGCGGCGAAAGCGGTGGCGCTGGCCGGCGCGCCGTAAGCTTGCGCTCCCGGCACCACGTTTTTCACTGCTGACCACTTTTGGATGAGGCCGTCGAACGCATATTTGCCCATGGATCGGCCGGGCGGGCGGGGCCGGCGACGCCGGGCCTAGGCAAAAATCGCTTTATGGCGAAAGCGGCCGCCACCGCATCCGGTTCACCGGCTTGCCCGACACCGGGTTCTTGTCCTCGCCGGCGTAAACAAAGCCGTTCTTCTCGTAGAAGCGGATGGCGCGGGCGTTGTCCTTGTTGACCAGGAGATCGAGCCCTTTGGGTGAAAGCCGCTTGGCCTCGTCGAGCAGTGCCATCGCGACGGGCGAGCCCCAGTGTTCGGGCGCGACCACGATCTGATCAAGATACATGGTCTTGGGATCGACGGTGACAAAGCCGGCGAGTTTGCCCGCCAAATCCGCCAGCACGATATGCGCCACCGGCACCAGCTCCTGGCGCCATCGCTCGCGCCACCAGGCAACACGCGCGTTGAAATCGATGTGCGGAAAATGCTGTGCCCAAGTGCGCCGCCACAGCTCGATCGCCGCGTCCTCGTCGGCGGGCGCGTAAGGGCGCAGGCTCGCCTCGGTCGCCACGTCAGGCGCTCTTGGCGGCTTGCCGGCGCAGCCTGCGCACGACCATGACCACGGCGGTACGGTCGCAAGGTTTTGCGCCATAGGCGAGGGCGCGGCTGCGTTCGAACGCCGTCAGATCGTAATGCGGATGTTCCGTCTTCGGCGGCCCCTGGTAGGACGAGCGGTGCAGACCGACGGTCCTGGCGAAGCGATGCAATTCGTCGATGTCGTCGGCAAGCAAATGGCACCAATTGCGCCCCTGCCAACTCCAGATCGCGTCGTCGACATAGACTGCCATCGCGGGCCGTTTACCGCTCCGTCAACTTAAATTCGATGCGGCGGTTCTTCCGGTAAGCGTCCTCTGTGGTGCCGGTGTCGATCGGCTGGAACTCGCCGAAGCCGGCGGCGACCAGGCGCTGCGGCGCCACGCCCTTGGCCACCAGATATTGCACCACCGCGATCGAGCGCGCCGCCGACAGATCCCAGTTAGACTTGAATTGACCGCCTGTGATCGGCCGCACGTCGGTGTGGCCGTCGACGCGCAGCACCCAGGCGATGTCCGTCGGGATTTGCTTTTCGAGTTCGATCAGCGCGGTGGCGACTTTGTCGAGTTCGGCGGTCGCTTCCGGCTTCAGATCGGCCTTACCGGTATCGAAGAACAGCTCCGATTGCAGCACGAAGCGGTCGCCGACAATGCGCACATCGGGCCGATTACCGAGGATCTGGCGCAGCTTGCCGAAGAAGTCGGAGCGATACTTGGTCAGTTCCTGCACCTTTTGCGCCAACGCCACGTTGAGCCGCTGGCCGAGATCCGCGATCTTGTTCTGCGACTCCTTGCCGCTCTTCTCGGAGGCGTCGAGCGCAGTCTCCAGCGCGGCCAGTTGCCGGCGCAGCGCGGCGATCTGCTGGTTGAGGATTTCGACCTGTGCCAACGCCTTGGAGGAAATCTTCTTCTCGCTGTCGAGCTGGCCGGAAAGCTCCGAGGCTTTTCCCTGCGCTGCGGCGGCACCGGCGCCGGCGCCTTCGGCGAGGCCTTTGTATTTGTCCCGGTCGCTTTCGGCGCCGGCGAGCGATGCCTGAAGTTGCGCCAGCTGATCCTGCAAATTTGCCTTGCCGGTCTTCTCCATCGACAAGAGGTCGGTGAGCTGGGCGATCTGCGCGTTGAGGCGGGTGAGCGCGGTGTCTTTGCCGGCGACCTCCTGCTGCAGATAGAACTGCACCACCACGAACACGGTCAGGATGAAGATGATCGAGAGGATCAGCGTCGACAGCGCGTCGACAAAGCCCGGCCAGTAATTCATGCCGCTGTCGCTGCGGCGGGTTCGTGCAAGGGCCATACGCTAACGATCCACTTTCTCGCGCACCATGATCTCCAATAGCCGCTTGATCTCACGCTGCTGCTCGGCCTGGCTGTCGACCCAGTCGCGGATCATCTGCTGCTCGCTGCGCATATGGTGCACCAGCCCCTGGATCGCCTCGGCCAGATTGGACATGGCGGTGGTGGCGCCCTTGCCGGTGCCGGTCTCGTTGATGGCGTCGCGCAAGTGGTCGATGGCCGAGCGCATCTCGCCGGTGCCGCCGGCGGCGACGATCGGCTCGGCCGCCTGGTCGTAGACCGTGGTGGAGAGCCAGTCTTCAAGTTCAGTGTAGAAGCGGTTCTGCGCCTGGCTCGACTGCAAATCGAGGAAGCCGAGCACCAGCGAGCCGGCGAGACCGAACAGCGAGGACGAAAACGATATGCCCATGCCGGACAGCGGCGCAGCGAGGCCTTCGCGCAGCGAGTCGAACATGCTGGCGGCGTCGCCGCCGGCCTTCAACCCCTGGATCACGTTGCCGACCGAACTCACGGTCTCGATCAGGCCCCAGAAGGTGCCGAGCAGGCCGAGGAACACCAGCAGGCCGGTCATGTAGCGCGAAATGTCGCGCGCCTCATCGAGGCGGGTGGCGATCGAATCGAGAATGCCGCGCATCAGTTGCGCCGACATCGCCATGCGGCCAATGCGGCTGCCGAGGATCGCCGCCATCGGCGCCAGCAGCACCGGCGGCCGCTCGACGGCAAGGCCAGGATCGGCGAGACGGAAATTGTTGACCCAGGCGATTTCCGGATAGAGCCGGATCACCTGGCGCAGGCACAGCACAATGCCGACCAGCAAGACGAAGATGATCACCGAGTTGAGGCCGGGATTGGCCATGAAGGCCACTTCGATCTGCTTGTGCAGCAGAAAGACGATCAGTCCGCCGAGCACGACGAACACCAGCATCCGCAACAGGAAGATGCGGGGTGACGACAGTTTGAGTGGATCGAGTTCTTTGGCCATGCGGATCGATACGTTAACGCGGTTCCTTGAGTAGTCCCGCAATATGGCACATACCCGTGACAAGGAAAAAGCGGCTATGCCGGAACCGCAGCATAAATCGACGGATTGGGTTTAAATTGCGGTCGGCCTCAACCTTTACCGGCCGCTTTGAGCACCCGCAGCAGCTCTTTCTGGATGGTCTCGTTGCCGGCGACAATATGACCCTTGGCAAAAATGGCGTCGCCGCCGTCACAGTCGCTGACGAAGCCGCCGGCCTCGCGCAGCAGAATTAACCCTGCCGCCATGTCCCAGGGCTTGAGATCGCGTTCCCAATAACCATCGAGCCTGCCGGCTGCGACCCAGGCGAGATCGAGCGCGGCGGCGCCGAACCGGCGCAGGCCGGCGACGTGCTCCTGCATGGCTCCGGTCTCCGCCCGCGCCAGCGAGAGGTCGCCGCGGCCGATATGCGGCAGGCCACAGGCGATCACGGAGTCGGCGAGGCGCTTGCGGCCGGCGACGCGAATGCGCTGCTCGTTCATGAAAGCGCCCTTGCCCTTTTCGGCGATGAACATCTCTTCGTTGGCCGGATTGTAGATCAGGCCGGCGATCATGTTGCCTTCGCGCTCAAGCGCGATCGAAATGGCGAACTGCGGAATGCCGTGCAGGAAATTGGTCGTGCCGTCGAGCGGATCGACGATCCAGCGGTGGGATTTGTCGGCGCCGTCACGGGCTCCGCCTTCCTCGCCGAGGAAGCTGTAGCCGGGCCGCGCCTTACTCAACTCCTGGTACAGCGTCTCCTCGGCGCGGCGGTCGGCGGAGGAGACGAAATTGGCTGGGCCCTTGAGCGAGACCTGCAGCTTTTCCAGTTCGCCGAAATCGCGCTTGAGCGCGCGCGCGGTCTTGCGCGCGGCGGCGATCATGACGTTGAGCAAAGCGGAGTGGTGCATGGCGCGTGGGGTCTGCCCGCGCCGCAGCCTGCCGTCAAGAGCGCGGGGCGGCGGTCGACAGCCATTTGTCGGCCGCCTTTTGCGCGGCGTCGCGCACCTGTGGCGTCTGCTTGTCGGTAAA
>JBOHII010000245.1:0-13283 GCA_050725955.1 Pseudolabrys sp.
CCTTCGTAGTGCTTGTGCCAGCCGGTGTGCAGAATGAGGATGTCGCCCTCGCGGATATCGGCGCCGGCCGACTCGATGATCTCCGGCGTGATCACCGCCCAGTCATGCATGTGTTTCGAGATATCGACCACGACGCCGCGGTTGACGAGATAATCCAGCGGCAGCGAGGCCATGTCGCCTTTGCGATTGTCGGTCGCGTGCATGGCACCATCGAAATGAGTTCCAACATGCAGGGCCGTATCGATGCGTTGTGCCGCGATCATCTGCGTCTGCAGGTTCTGCGCGTAATACATCTTGTTGCCGGCATAACCGACCCAGCCGGGTGTGTGCACGTTCATGACATGGCTAAGATCGACGATTTTCATCGTTGTTCCCCGGACATTTCCGTTTAATCGATCATATCCCGACGCGACGCGCCAGATGCGTGACCGTTGCCGCCGCAAGCTGTTCGGTGGCATACTTTTCGGCAATAAGAGGCGGCGCATGCCGGATATCTTCGTAGCCAAGATCGTGCAGTTTCCCGATGGCGAACGCCGTATCGTCAGCCACGCGGGCTGCGAAATCGGGGTGTTTCACTGGGAAGGCCGGCTCTATGCCTATGAGAACCTGTGCGTCCATCAGGGCGGACCGGCCTGCGAGGGCCTCATGATGCACAAGGTCGAGGACGTGATCGGTCCCGACCGTACCTGGCACGGACAGCGGTTTTCCGACCATGAAATCCACTTCGTCTGCCCCTGGCACGGTTACGAATACGATCTCAAGACCGGCGAATGCGCCGCCGACCGCAAGCTCCGGCTCAAGAGCTTCGAGGTGGTCCGGCGCGGAGAGGATATCTATGTCGTCGCAGGTTGAAGTAAACGCGCGCGCCACAAAGCGGCCGAGCGATGCCGAGATTCAAGACACGCTGGCCCAGGCCGTCCGGCTCTATGCCGAGCGCGCTGCCGAATCCGACGGTCCGCTGCCGGCGTTCCCGCCGGACGTGCCGATGACCGCGACCGAGGTCATGGTCACAGTCACCGCAATGCTCAAGGCGGTGAACCTGCAGGTATTCGAGCTCGGCATGTGGCAAACTTGGTCGGGCCGCTAAAAGGACATATCGCACCATGGACCTGCCGCTCAGCGACTTCCGCCGCATGGCATTCGAGGAATTCGACACCTCGAAGCTGCTCACCCATGCCGCCAAGCAAGCGGTCGAGCGCGGCTACCAGAATTTTCCCATCGTCGACGTCGACTCGCACCACTACGAATCCGAATCGCTCAACGAAATCCTGGAGTACATGGACGACCCGGTACTCCAGCAGCTCGCTATGAGCGCCAGCCAGACCGGCATGAAACACGTCGGCATGTTCCAGGGCGGCGTTGGCTATCAGGACATGGGCGGGCGCGTTACCCGTTATGCGCTGCGCAAGATCGAGAAGACCGCGGGCGATCCACATCGCGACATCACGCTCACCAAACGCTGGATGGACGCCATGGGCACCGACATCGCGGTCATGTTCCCGACCCCGATGCTCACGCTCGGGCTGCACCCGCAGATCGAGGTCGAGGTGGCGCTGGCGCGCGCCTATAACCGCTGGCTGACCGAGCGCGTGCTGGCACATGAGCCGCGCCTGCGTTCAATGCTCTATCTGCCGTTCAACGATGCCGACGCCGCCTATCGCACGGTGAAGGAATTCGGCGCCGCCAAGGGCGTCGCAGGTTTCATGGTGACGGCCGCCCGCCATCGGCCGGTACAGCACAATTCCTATATGAAGACTTACGCGCTACTCGAAGAGATGAACCTACCGCTCGCCTTCCACGCCGGCTACAATTGGAACGAGCAGTCGATGGAGATGATGAACAAGTTCATCTCGGTGCACGCGATCGGCTTCGTATTCTACAACATGGTGCATCTCACCAACTGGATCATGAACGGGCTGCCGGAGCGCTTTCCCAAGCTGAAAGTTCTCTGGGTCGAAAGCGGCCTGGCCTGGGTGCCGTTCATGATGCAGCGGCTCGACAACGAATACATGATGCGCACTTCGGAGGCGCCGGCGCTGAAGAAGCGGCCGAGCGACTATATGCGCGATATGTTCTTCTCCTCGCAGCCGATGGAGATGACCGATCTTGGGATGCTGGAGCAGTCCTTCCGCATGATCAAGGCGGAATCCCAGCTGCTTTATTCGTCCGATTATCCGCACTGGGATTTCGATCTGCCCAGCGTGATCTACGATCTGCCGTTCCTGAGCGAACAGGCCAAGCGCAATATTCTGGGCGGCAATGCGATGCGGCTGTTTAATCTCAAGCTGCCGGCGCAAAAACTGGCGCGCGTCGCCTGACCGGGCCGCAACCAAGGAGGGCAACATGCGCATAGTTCTGGCTTTGATTTCTGCGGCTCTGCTGTGGACGTCCAGCGCTTGGGCGCAGGGTGCCGCCGCCAACTATCCCAACCGGCCCATCCACATTATCGTCTGCGTGCCGGCGGGCGGTGGCGTCGACACCGTCACGCGTATCGTCGCGGATGGTCTGCAGAAAAAGCTCGGCCAGCCCGTGGTGGTCGAGAACAAGGCCGGCGCCGCCGGTAATATCGGCGCCGAAGCCGTGTTCACCGCCGCGCCGGACGGCTACACGCTGCTCGCCGCGCAGCCGGCGCCGCTGACGATCAATCCGCTGCTCTACAAGAACATGAGCTTCGATCCCACCAAGTTCGAGCCGGTGGCGATCATGACCTCGATCGCCAATGTATTGCTGGTACGGCCGGATTTTCCCGCCAAGACCGCGCAGGAATTCATCGCCTATGCCAAGGCCAATCCCGGCAAGATAAATTATGCCTCGCAAGGCATCGGCACCACCTCGCACCTGACCGCCGCACTGTTCGAAAAGTTGACCGGTACCAAGATGGTGCATGTGCCGTTCAAGGGCACGGCACCCGCGCTCAATGCGCTCATCGGCAACCATGTCGATATGATCTTCATGGAGCTCGCTTCGGCGCTCAAACTGCACCAGAGCGGCAAGGCGCGTATCCTGGCGGTCGCGACCTCCGCGCGCATCGCCGCGCTGCCCGACATCCCGACGCTCAACGAGGTCGGTGTGAGCGGCTTTAACTCCGGCACCTGGAATGCCATCGCCGCGCCGCCGAAGACCCCGCTGGCAATCGTCGCCAAGCTCAACAAGGCGATCGACGCGGTGCTGGCGAGCCCGGCGGTGCAGGAAAAATTCGCCAAGCTTAGCCTGCATGCCGATGGCGGCACGCCTGCGCATGCCGCAGCCTTCATCAAGAACGAGACGCTGGTGTGGGGCGAGGTGATCAAAGCCGCGCACGTGCCGGCGCATTAGGACGCCCTCCGCCCGAATGGCCGATCCGGTTGCACGCCGGCGCGACGGCGTGACATTCTGCGCCCTCCTGAAGATCGAGGATGTTTCATGCCCGGCCCGATGATCCCCAAGGAACGTTCCAACTTTTCGGCCATCGTCGATCGGCCGCCGCTCAAGCTCCCGGGCAAGGCGCGCATCGTGTTCTGGACCATCGTCAATTACGAGGTGTGGGACATCGGCAAGCCGATGGCGCGGCAACTGCTGCCCGCTCCGACCGGCGTGCCGCTGATGCCGGACGTGGTGCATTGGGGCTTTCACGAATACGGCATGCGCGTCGGCTGCTGGCGCTTCTTCGAACTGTTCAAGCGGCTCGGTATCAGGCCGACGCTCGCCGCCAATGCGCGTATCTGCGAGGACTACCCGCGCGTGGCCAAACAGGCACACGACGATGGCTGGGAATTCATGGGCCACGCCTATGAGCAGGGTCCGATCCACAAGGAGGCCGATCAGGCCGGCATGATCAATCGCACCATGGACATCATGCAGAAATTCACCGGCAAACGACCGGTCGGCTGGCTCGGCCCCGGCCTGACGCAGACGCTGGAAACGCCCGACCTGCTCGCCGCCGCGGGCGTCAAATATATCGGCGACTGGGTTTACGACGACGAGCCGACGGTGATCAAAACGACCAACGGCCCGCTGGTGACACTGCCCTACACCATCGAGTGCAACGACATTCCGGTGATGCTCATCCAGCACCACGACAGCGGCTATCTGCTCAAGCTGGTGACCGACCAATTCGACCGGTTCTATGCCGAGAGCGCGGCACGGGCGAAGTTCTGTGCGTTGGCGATCCACCCCTACATCAGCGGGCAGCCGCACCGGATCAAATATCTCGAAGCGATCTACGACTACGTGAACAAACACGACGGCGTGCTGCACTGGAACGGCGAGCAGATCCTCGATTGGTATCGCGGCGTTGCCAATCTCGGGGCCGCTGCCTAAAGTGGGTGTCTGCCCAAATACAACAACAATGGGCACGATGCCGGGGGAAACAGCATGTCATCCAAGATAAATTTCTGGACCTTAGCCGGGGCTGCGATCGCGCTCGGCCTTCTGTGTGCATCGGCGCAAGCGCAGAACCAGGAAATCCGGCTCGCCCAGCAATTTTCCATGGGCTACCTGCAGCTCAATGTGATGCAGCACCAGAAGCTGATCGAAAAGCACGCCACCGCACTCGGTCTCAAGAACGTGAAGGTGTCGTGGTTCAAGTTCAACGGGCCGACCGCCGTCAACGAGGCACTGATTTCCGGCAATGTCGATATCGGCTCCGGCGGCGTTCCCGGCCTGCTCACGCTGTGGGCGCGCACCAAGGGCACCCCGCAGGAAGTGCGCGGCATTTCGGCGCTCTCCTCGCAGCCGTTCCTGCTCAATACGCGCGATCCCAACATCAAGACCATCAAGGACTTCAAGGACTCGGACCGCATCGCGGTGCCGGCGGTGAAATCCTCGGTGCAGGCAATCACCTTGCAGATGGAAGCGGCCAAGACCTACGGCGCCAAGGAATTTGAAAAGCTCGATGCCCTGACCGTGTCGATGACGCCGCCCGACGCCACCATTGCGCTGATGAAGGGAGGCGCGCTGATTACCGCCGCTTTCAGCGTGCCGGCGTTCCAATACATGCAGCTTGAAGACAAAGACATTCACACCGTGCTCAATTCGTTTGACGTGATGGGCGGATCGCACACTTTCACGGCGATCTGGACCTCCGCCAAATTCCGCGACAGCAACCCGGTGCTGTACAAGGCGTTCCTCGCCGCATTGAAGGAAGCCACCGAAATCGTCGACAAGGACCGGCGCGGCGCCGCCGCCTACTGGATCGAGGATTCGAAGTCCAAGCTTCCGCTGGACACCGCCGCCAAGATCGTCGGCGGCAGCCAGGTGCACTGGACCATGGTGCCGGAGAACACCATGAAATTCGCCGAGTTCATGGCCAGTGTCGGCCGGCTGAAGGTGAAGCCGGCGTCGTGGAAGGATTATTTCTTCCCGGAGATTTACGATTTGAAGGGAAGCTGAGCCCGTCATGAACTTTCCCAAGCCCGCCGTCGGCATGCTGCCGAACGACCGCCTCACCTATTCGGCCATTCCGACACGCAAGCCGCTCACGCTGCCCGGCAAGGCGCGCATGGCGGTGTGGACGATTACCAACGTCGAGGAATGGGACCCGACCCAGACCATGCCGCGCACCGTGCTGACGCCGCCCGCCGGCGGCTCGCCGATGCCGGACATCCCCAATTGGTGCTGGCACGAATACGGCAACCGGGTCGGCTTCTGGCGGCTGTTGCAGGTCTATGAGGAGTTCAAGATTCCCGGCGTGATGAACATCAATGGCGTCGCGGTCGAGGCCTTCCCCGACATCGTCAAAGCCTGCGTCGACCGGAACTGGGAATTCATAGGCCACGGCTACACCCAGCGCAGCATGCAGAAGGTGGAAAACGAACGCGCCGACATCCGCAAATGCGTCGAGGTGTTGGAGCGCGCAACCGGCAAACGTCCGCGCGGCTGGCTCGGACCCGGGCTGACGGAGACCTGGGAGACGCCCGACATCCTGGCCGAAGAAGGCTACGATTATGTCGCCGACTGGGTGCTGGACGACCAGCCGGTGTGGATGAAGACGCGCGGCAAGCCGATCCTCAACATCCCCTCCACGCAGGAATGCAACGACGTCGCCATGATGCTGATCCAGCACCACAAGGCGTCCGAATTCTACGAACGGGCGATGGACCAGTTCGAGCAGATCTACAAGGACGCCAAGGGCTCGGCGCGCGTGATGGCGATTTCAGTACACCCCTACATCATGGGTGCGCCGCACCGGGCGAAATACTTCCGCAAGATCTTCGAGAAAATCCGCAAGAAGAAGGACGTGCTATTCTGGACGGGCGGGCAGATCGCGGATTGGTATGTCAAGACAGGGCCGAAGGCGCCTCGGCCGGTCGAAGGCGCATGGCGGGGCGGCGGTGGCGGCTGAGTAAAATACCGGGAGAGCACGATGGCGAAGCGTAAGGCGAAGGCAAAAAAGGCTAAGGCTAAACCCAAGGCGAAAAAGAAGGTCAGCGCCCGACGGGCCAAGAAGCGGCCGGCACAGAAATTCACCGTCAGCCACCACCGCGAGGCCGATTTCGATCAGGGCCTGCGGCTCTATTCCGCCTATCGCGATCTCGGTCTGGCGCCGGCAACCGGCGGCATGGTGCAGGCGCATGTCATCCGCATGACCAAGCCGTTCAACGCGGCCGAAGTCGCCATCCCGCACTATCACGATGTCGAGTTCCAGATGGTCTATGTGCTCAAGGGCTGGTTCATGAGCGAGTTTGAGGGCCAGGGCGTGCACACCTTCCATGCCGGCGCGTGCTGGATTCAGCCGCCCAAGATCAAGCACACCGTGCGCGGCTATTCAGACGATTGCGAACTGCTCGAAATCGTTCTGCCGGCCGATTTCGAGACGGTGACGCTGGCCTAGACAAACCGCATCAGCAACAGGCCGCCGGTGACGATCGTGAAAATAACCGCGGTCGAACCGACGACGGTGGCGATGTGGCGCCAGCCAAGCCCGATGATGGTCTTGACCGAGGTGCCGAGGCCGAGCGCGCCGATCGCCAGCAACAGACCCCAGGTCGAGGCTTCCACCAGCACGCCCTTGAGTGGCGCATAGGCCGGCAGCAGCGACGGTACCAGCGGCATGGCGCTGTTGAGCGCGCAAAGCGCCAGGAACACGATGCCGAACACCGGCACCGGCACACGCGCCTCGCCGTGCTTCTGTCCCAGCCTGGTGAAATGCCAGCCGACGCCGAGCACTACCGGCAGCAGCAGGAACACGCGGAACAGTTTGACGACCACCGCTGTATTGCCGACCGGCACCGATACCGCGTAGCCGGCGCCGACCACCTGGGCGACGTCGTGGATGGTGCCGCCGAGCATCACGCCGGTGGTCTGCGCGTCGAAGCCCAGCAGGATGCAGAGCGGCGGATAGACCAGCATGGCGAGCGTGGCGAGCGCATTGACCGCCACCACGACAAAGGCGATGTCCGCCGACTTGCCGGTATAGTCCGGCACCACGGTCGAAGCCGCCAGCGTCGCCGAGGCGCCGCACACCGCCGTGCCGACGCCGACCAGCGCGCCGAAGCCCGGCCCGCGCCCATTCCAGCGGGCGAATACGAAGCCGGAAGCCAGCGTCGCCAGCATCGCCACCACGATCAAGCCGGCGGTGCCCGGCCCCAGCGCCGCGATATCGGCAAGCCCCACGCGCAGACCCAGCAACGCCACCGCCCAGCGCAATATGGTGCGCACGCAGAACGCCATGCCGGGCTGCATGGCCGGGCGCGCGGCAATCGGGTTGAGCGCGATGCCGACCACCAGCGCAATTACCATGCTCGGGATCGGCACGACGCGGGCGACGTAAGGCGCGGCGAGATAGCCGATGACCGCCACCAACGCCGACAAGACCACGCCGGGCGAATAGTCGGCGGCCAACGCCATGGCTGGTCGCACGGATTGCGAATTTTCAACTGTAACGCGAGGTCCTTATTGCCGGCCGATGGCGCAAGAAAGATATCGCAAATAGGCTTTCGGCAACACCGGTCTGCTGTCAACAGGCACGGCGGTGCCCTCCGACGCACGGTGATTTTAATTCCGGCGCGAGCCAGATAGGCCGCAAGCTTCACACCGTTGTACGCAGCGCCGATCACGATCCGAATGAAGTCTGCCATTTGCTCCCGGTCCGGCGGCAATTGCCGACAAGCGATTGGGAGACCCTGGACGCTGCAAAGTTGGGCAGCAGTGTGGGCAGCGCGTCATGCCATTGCGCTCCTAATTCATCCGGCGTTAGCCTCGCAACCGCTGCGGTCGCCACGTCAAACCAACAAAAGCCTCGCCCGCGACGCGAGCAATCCTTGGGAGAAACAAACCATGCGCAAGGACGGATTCAATCGGCGTACCATTCTCACCGCGACGACGGCGCTCGGCGCAGCCGGACTGGTTCCGCGCGGCGCCTTGGCGCAAGCCGCGGCCCCAGCCTCGCGCCCGGCCGCCTCGTTGCCGACGCGCGGCGAATTCGTGGTGCGCGGCGCTCACGTGCTGTCGATGGACGACAAGATAGGCGACCTGCCGAGCGGAGACGTGCACGTGCGCGACGGCACGATTGTCGCGGTCGCCGCGAGCGTGAACGCGCCGGGCGCGCAGTCGATTTCCGGCAAGGGCATGATCTGCATGCCCGGCTTCGTCGACACGCATTGGCATCTGTGGACCAGCTTCCTGCGCCCGGTGATGCGCGCCGACGATCCCAAGCGCACGTATTTCCCGGTCAGCTTCGCCCTCGGCGTGCACTACACGCCGGAAGACAGCTACCGCGCGGTACGGCTCGGCCTTACCGAGGCGCTGAGCGCCGGTGTCACCACCACGCACAACTGGGCGCACAACGTGCGCAGCCCCGCGCATGCCGACGCCGAAGTGAAAGCGATGCGCGACGCCGGCATCCGCGGTCGCTTCGCCTATGGCCCCGCGCTCGGAATGCCGAACGACAAGCCGATGGATATCGCCGACTGGGCGCGGCTCAAGCGCGATATCGGCAAGGACGAGATGATTTCGCTCGGCATCTGTTCGCGCAATATCGATGGCAACAACACGTCGCGTGGCGCCATCAATGCCGACATGGCGAAGAAGGAATGGGGCGCGGCGCGCGAGCTTGGCCTGCCGATCACGCTGCATACCAACGGCAGCGCTTCGATACAGCTTTTGAACGAGGCGAACCTTCTCGGCCCCGACGTGCAGCTTATCCATCCGCTGAACACAAACGCCAAGGATTGGGAGGCGTTGGTCAAACACGGCGTGCACTACAGCACATCGCCGTTGGGAGAAGCCGGGCGCTCGGGCGAAATGCAGTTCCCGGAATTGCTGCAGGCTGGCGTGCTGGTCAGCATGTCGATCGATAACGTCACGGCGGAACGCTGCGACTGTTTTGCCTGCATGCACATGATGCAGACGATCAACCGGCACCGTACCGGCGGCAAGATCAAGATCACGACCAAGCGCCTGGTGCAGATCGCCACCATCGACGGCGCCAAGGACTTGGGGCTTGCCGACAAGACCGGCTCGCTCACGCCGGGCAAGCGCGCCGACTTAATCCTGGTGCGGACCGGCGCGCCCAATATGTCGATGATCGGCGACCCCTATGACGCGCTGGTGCAACTGGCGCAGCCTTCGGACGTCGATACCGTGGTGGTGGACGGCCGCATCTTGCGCAGCAAAAGTCAATTCACCGCGCTCGACCATGAGAAAGTGATGCGCGAGGCAGGCGAAGCGGTCGCCGGCCTGCAAACGCGCGCCAAATGGCCGGCGTAAGGGCCGCCACGAATAAAATGCCTCGGCGGAAGTGCCGGTGCGAAACTGACGCCAATGGCTGGGAGGCTTGGCTGGGGCAATTAAGCGGACGCCGGCCGGCGAATGCTGCGCCAAATAGCTACGCATTTAAGCACCGCGCACGGATGACAACGCAGCCGTTTTCCGTCTAAAGTTCGCGGGGGCAAAGGCTCGCCAGAAGCTGATATTCCCGAGGGAGGAAAATCATGTCGTTGCACAAACTGGTCAAGGCGTTCGCCTTGGCCGCCGCAGTCGCATTCGCCGGGGGACAGGCGCGGGCCGCCGAGCCCATCGTCCTCAAGCTGTCGCATTTCGTCCCGCCTGTGCATGCGTTCCACAAATGGGTCGTCAAGTGGACCGAGAAGATCGAGAAGGAATCGGGCGGACGGCTTAAATTCGAGATCTATCCGAATGGCCAATTGGTCGGCCCGCCCAACCGGCAGTTCGACGCGGCACGCAACGGCATCACCGACATCGCCTTCTGCCTGCACGGCGTGACACCCGGGCGCTACCCGATGACCGAACTCGCCAACCTGCCGTTCACCTGGCCGTCCGACGGCGTCAACCTGCCGGAAATGGCCAAGCGGATGACGGAACTGGCGCCGAAATATCTTGCGGCTGAGCACAAAGGCCTGCACATCCTGTTCATGGTGATGGCGAACCCGATCGTGATTTATTCGCGGGTGCCGATCCATTCGGTCGCCGATTTCAAAGGCAAGAAAATCCGCTTCGCCTCGATCACCAACAAGCAACTGCTCGACGCCATGGGTGCGGTGCCGATGCTGATCCCGCCGCCGGAATCGCAGGACGCGCTCGCCAAGGGCATCGCCGACGGCGCTGGCTTCCCGCACGAGGCAGGCTTTGCCTATCATCTCGCTTCCGTCGCGCCCTACGCGATCGAGCCGCCGCTGGCGTCGGCCACATTCGCGCTGGTAATGAACCCGGCGAAATACAACTCGCTGCCTCCCGATCTGCGCGCCATCCTCGACAAGGAGGCCGGCGTCACCGGTGCAATGGACTTCGCCAGGGACTGGCAGGCCTTCGAGAAGTTCGCGCGCAACTTCGAGATCACCAAAAGCGGGTTGAAGATCATCACCCTGCCGCCAGCCGAGGTCGACAAGATGAAGGCGCTTTCCAAGCCGATCATCGAGAGCGCCCTCGACAAGCTGGAAAAAGAAGGCAAGCCGGCGCGCGCGTTCTTCGCCGCCTATACCAAGTAAGGCTGCAACGACGCCTCGCCGCTCCGGAATGCAAGCCAAGCGCCTGCATTCCGGACAGCGGTTTACGGCACAATCGGGCGCATGATGGATCGCAACAGCGTCTATTCGCTTATCGATCGCCTGCGCGTTGCGCAACTTCGCCTCGCCTCGGTCGCGCTCATGGTCATGATGGTCGTGACGCTCGCCGACGTGTTCATGCGCTACGTCTTCAACAGCCCGATCCGCGGCGCCTATGAACTGGTCGAGGCGATGCTGGTCGTCTTCGTGTTCCACGGCATGTCCACCGCCTTCCTGCAACGGCGCAATATCGTCATCGACCTGATCGATTCCTTTGCACCCCGGCTCTTGGTCACCGCGCTGATCCGCGTTGCCGACCTGCTGACAATTCTGACCATCGGGTTGTTCGCTTACGCGATGATAACGCCGGCGATGCAGTCCTACAGCTACGGCGACGTCAAAATGGATCTGCAGGTGCCGATCTGGTGGATGTGGGCGGTCGCGCTTATCGGCATTGCCGGCGCCATTTTGTGCGCGATCGGTGCCTTGATAGCGCCGGCCGGACGCCAGCACACCGACGAGCCGGTCTGATGGCCGCTTCCAGCATCGGCGCCATCGGCGTCTTCGCATTGTTCGCGATGCTGTTCTTCCGGGTGCCGGTGTGGATTGCGCTCACGCTGGTCGGCTTCATCGGCAATTCGATCATGTCGGGTATCAAGCCGACCTTTGCGCTCGCCGGCACGGTGCCGTTCGACGTCGGCGCCAGTTATAACCTCTCGGTCTTGCCGCTGTTCATTCTGATGGGCGAGGTCGCCTCCGTCACCGGCCTGTCATCCGATTTGTTCAAGGCGGCGCGGGTTGTGCTGGCCGGCATGCGCGGCGGGCTCGCGGTTGGCGCGTTGGCGGCTTCCGCCTGTTTTGGCGCGGTGTGCGGCTCATCGCTTGCAACCGCAGCCACCATGACACGCATCGCGCTCCCCGACATGCGCAAGGCCGGTTACGATCCAGGCCTCGCCTCGGGCGCACTCGCCGCCGGCGGCAGCCTGGGCATTCTTATTCCGCCGTCGATCATTCTGGTGATTTATGCGGCGATCTCGGAACAGTCGGTGCCGCGCTTGTTCGCCGCCGGTCTCGTTCCTGGGCTGGTGCTCACAGCACTATACATGCTCGTGGTTGTCATCGTCGTGACCGTGAAAAAGGGCTACGCACCGGTTAGCGCCGGCGTGACTCTGCGCGAACGCTTCGTCGCCATGAAAGGACCGTGGCAGTTCCTCGCTCTGTTCCTGGTCACCATCGGCGGCATCTATGCCGGCGTGTTTAGCCCGACCGAGGCGGCCGCGGTCGGCGCCGCTGGCGCCATCCTTTTCGGCGTCCTTGGGCGCAGGCTTTCGTATTCGGATTTCACACATTCGATCGAGAATACGGTCGCCACTTGCGGCGTCCTGTTCGTGATCGTGTTCGGCGCCAATCTGTTCTCGTTCTTCATGGTACAGACGCAGCTGCCCAACCTGCTGGCGCAAGCCGCCCACGCCGCCAACCTGTCGGGACCGGTGGTGATGACGCTGATCGTCATCGCCTACATCATCTTCGGCTGTTTCCTGGAGTCGATCGGCATGATGCTGATCACCGTCCCGGTATTTCTGCCGCTGGCGATGCAGTTCGGCTACGACCCGGTCTGGTTCGGCGTCATCGTCGTCATCGTCGCCGAGGTCGGGCTAATTCATCCGCCGATTGGCCTTAACCTGTTCGTCATCCAGGCGCATGCCCCCGACATCAAGATCACCAGCATCTACCGCGGCATTGTGCCGTTTCTGTTCGCGCCGCTGCTGCTGATCATTTTGATGTTCTGGTTTCCCGCACTGGCGCTTTGGCTGCCCAAGTTCTTGTACGGCTGATCTGTTTCGTCCTTGCAGACCGCAGCCCCGCGCTACTGCGCGCGCTTGACGCCGAGGCCGCGCATGAAACGTTCGCGGATCTGCACCGGATCGCGATCGGTAGCGCCGACGCCGGGCTTGTTGTCGGTGCGCACGGCAATCAGGCTCGGCCCGCCGTTGAGCGCAGCCGTGAACAGGCGATCGAAATCGTCCTCGTCGGCAGCCCAGGCGCTATTGGCAATGCCGGAGCCGCGCGCGATCGCGACCAGATCGGCCGCGGTCGCGCAGGCTGTCGGCTGCCCGCCGGTGATCTGGTAGATGCCGTTGTCCCAGACCACGATGGTGAGATTGTCCGGCGCCCGCATGCCGACCGTGCCGAGGCAGCCGAGCTGCATCAGCAGCGAGCCGTCGCCTTCCAGCGCGACGACGTGGCGCTTGGGCTGCGCAGTGGCGACACCGCGCGCGATCGGCACGGTCAAGCCCATGC
>JBOHII010000246.1:0-2130 GCA_050725955.1 Pseudolabrys sp.
GGTAAAACTGTTCGGCCATCCTACCTTCGACAATGCAAAACCGCGCGATCCGGCTTTCTACACCCCCGGCATTCGCGCGCGCGCGCGCGGCGCCCATACCAACGGCATCGAAGTGTTTGCCTTCTTCGCCGCAGCGATTCTGCTCGCCGAATTTCGCACGGCGCCGCAGCACTGGATCGATGACCTGGCGATTGCGTTTGTCGTCGTCCGGTTCACATACGTCCTCGCCTATGTCGCCGATTACCCGACAACGCGCACATTGCTCTGGAATTTCGCGTTTCTGATAAACGTGGCAATCTTTTTCATGCCGTGGTGGGCACGATGAACGGCGCGCAGGATATGGGCGGCGTGCAGGGCTTTGGGCCGGTCGAGGCGGAGAGCAACGAGCCGGCGTTTCACGCCGACTGGGAAAAGCGCGCTTTCGCGCTCACGCTCGCCATGGCCATGCCGGGCCAGTGGAACATCGACATGTCGCGCTTCGCGCGCGAGAACCGCGACCCGGCCGAATATCTGGCGATGAGCTACTACCAGATCTGGTTCGCGGCACTTGACGCAATGCTGAAGGAGCGCAACCTGGTCGGCGACGATGAGATCGCTGCCGGCCACGCTTTGCATCCGGCGAAGCCGGTCTCGCGTGTGCTCTCGCCCGACGACGTGCTCAAGGTTCTGCACCGCGGAGGACCGACCGAGCGCGCGACCGACAGCAAGCCTGCGTTCAAGGCGGGCGACCGCGTGCGCGCAAAGAACATCAATCCGGTCACGCATACGCGGCTGCCGCGTTACGTGCGCGGGCACCAAGGCACGGTCGAGCGCACGATCGGCTGCCACGTATTCCCCGACGGCAATGCGCATGGCCTGGGCGAAAATCCGCAATGGCTCTACACTGTGCGCTTCGACGGCCGCGAATTGTGGGGCGAAGGCGGCGATCCGAACACGACGGTTTCGGTCGACGCCTGGGAGCCGTATCTGGAGAAGGCATGATCGACCAGGCGGCAGCAGGCCGCGCCACGCAGGAAGTCGCCGGCATCCCGCGCGATGCCGCCGGGCCGGTATTCCGCGAGCCGTGGGAGGCGGAGGCCTTTGCGCTGGCCGTGGCGGTGCACGAGCGCGGGGTATTCACCTGGAAGGAATGGGCCGCCGCGCTCGCCGCCGAAATCAAACGCGCGCAAAGCGCGGGCGATCCCGATACCGGTGAGACCTATTATTCACACTGGCTCAACGCGCTAGAGAGACTGGTGGCTGAGAAAGGTATTGCGACACATGACACACTGCATCGCTATCGCGATGCGTGGGACCGCGCCTGCGACCGCACCCCGCACGGCCAGCCGATCGAGTTGCAGCCCGCCGATTTCGACTGAATTCCGGCGGCCATCAGAACAGTCCCATGCGCTCGCTCACCGCGTAGCCGGTAAGCAGCGCCGCGCCGAACAGCACGATCGCGATCGCCGCGGCCGTCTCCACGCCGCGCAGCAGCAGCACGCCGGCACCGGGCTTGGCCTTGGCCAGACGGCCGGCAAAGCCGCGCGCCCCGACCGCGAGCGTGGCGACCGCCGCGACGGTGATGGCGGTGCCGAGCCCCATCATGAAGGTCGAGGCGACGCCGATCCAGAACAGCCCCTGCGCCAGCGCGAACACCAAGACGATGATCGCCCCCGAGCAGGGCCGCAAACCCACCGCGACGACGGCGGCCAGACCGCGGCGCAGCCAATGCTGCCCGGCAAGCTCGCGCGGCTCCGGCGCGTGCGCGTGGCCCCAGGCCGAGGCCTCGTCCTCGCCGTGATGGTGATGGCCGTGGTGGCCGTAATGGTGGTGATCGTGCCCGTGCGCATGATGGTGCGCATGATCATCATGCGCATGCGCTTCGCCGCGCCACAGCCGCACAAAGGCGCGGCCCTTCACCCATAACAGCCGCAGGCCTATCAGCACGATCAGTGCGTAGCTGACGATCTCGATCACGCGCACGGCGTTGCCCATGACCTTGGCGGTGGCGCCGAGCAACACCGCGGCGACGCCGACGATGGCGATGGCGGTCAGCGCCTGCAACACGGCCGAAGCAAACGACAGCGCGATGCCGCGCCGCCAGGTTTCGTTATTGGCGACCAGATAAGACGAGATCACCGCCTTGCCGTG
>JBOHII010000247.1:0-9440 GCA_050725955.1 Pseudolabrys sp.
AGCTCGTAGCGGTAGCGGTTACGCCGGTCGATGACGATCCAGCTATTCGCCACCGCTTTGTTGAGCCCGCGCTGAAAATCCCCGTCGCGCACGCTGAGAAAATAATTGCGCGGCAACATGCCGCTCACCGGTATCCGGTTGCGCATGAATACGCCGAGGATTTGACGACCGACGTCGTCGTCGGAGGGAGATTGGTTCATCGGGACCGGCATTGGCAAATTAATTTCAGCTAAGTTACGCCATTGCGTACCCGCTGTCCCGAGACCAAGGCCAATAATAATAGTTATACGCGTTTATTCCGGGTCACTTCCCCGCCACCACCTGGTTGCGCAGCACGCCGATACCGCTGATCTCGATTTCCACCGTGTCGCCCGGCTTGATGTTGGCCGGCACGCCGTCGGTGCCCATCCACATCACGTCGCCCGGCTCGATGCTGCAGTATTTCGACACTTCCGCGATGTAGGTCGCGGTGTCGAAGATCATGTTGTTGGTGGCAAAGCGGTCGGTCTCTTTGCCGTTGACGCGGATGACCGTCTGCATCTTGGCGGCGTCGAGGCCCGTCACGATCCACGGCCCCATCGGCTTGAAGGTGTCGGCGTTCTTGGCGCGCCAGAGCGTGCGGTCGTCCTTCTGCCAGCCGCGTTCGGAGACGTCGTTGCCGATGGTCCAGCCGAACACGTAATCGAGCGCGTTCTCTTTGCTCACGTTGCGGGCCCGCTTGCCGAACACCGCCACCAGTTCACCTTCGTACTGGAACGTGTCGCCGGCATCCGCCGGTTTGACGATGTTCTCCTCATGCGCGATCAGCGCGTTGTTGGCGCGGTAGCCGATGTCAGGCTTCTTGGGAAACACCGGCTCGGTGCCACGCTTTGCCGCCATCTTGCCGATGTGGTCGGCGTAATTGATGCCGACGCAATAGAAGGTCGGCGGCACCACGGGGATCAGCAGCTTCACGCCGGAAAGCGGGTAGGTGTCTGCGGCCGGCTTTTGCTCGCCCCAGGGAACGCCGTCGATCGGCCGCACCTGACCGCCCTCGATGGTGCCAAAGCTCACTTGCTTGTCCTTCTCGAAACGGCACCACGTCGTCATCGCGCTTCCCCTAAAAATCGCCCGGCTTGACCCTTTAGCTACCACACTATCGCGTCGCGCTTCGGGCAATACCGTCGGCGCGGCCATCATCAATCCATACAAGATCGAAACGAGTTGCCAGGTCGGCCGCAACGTATCGACCACGAAGGCCGGCGCCACCTTCAGCGTGTCCTGCAGCAGAAACGCCGCACCCGGTATAGAGGCTATTCATGCCGAAGCCCTCAGCCGCCAACAAGGCCGACAAGGAAGAGCTAAAGAAGCTCATGGACGATCCGTCCAAGTTACAGGATTGCATCCGCAAGCAATTGAATAAGCCTTAGCGCCAGCCGCTGCCGCCGCTCACATAGACCGTGTCCGCGGTCATGAATTGACATGCGTCCGAACACATGAACAGCACCAACTCGCCGATCTCCTCCGGCTTGCCGATCCGCTTCATCGGCACATCGTTGAGGATTTGCGCCCTGAGCTCGGGCGACGTCCCCGCCGCCGCGGCAAAGGCGGTATCGATCGGTCCCGGCGAAATGGACAGCGCGCGGATGCCTTGCGTGGCGAATTCGCGCGCCACGCCCATAGTCATGGTCACCACTGCGCCCTTGGCCGCGGCGTAATGCACCGATGAGCCCGGTCCGCCGCGCTTGTGCTGCATGCTGCCGACATTGACGATGACGCCGAACTTGTTCTTGAGCATTTGCGGCAGCACCGCCTGCATGGCGTAGAACGTGCCTTTCACGTTGAGATCGAACGTGCGGTCGAAAAGGTCATCGTCGATGTCGAGGAAGGGCGAGCGGCGGACCGCCGAGCCCGCGGAATTGAACAGGAAATGCACCTGGCCGAAGCCGTCGAGCGCGAGCTGCGCCATGTCGTTGACCGCCGCGCGCTTGGTGACGTCGATGGTGAGCGCCAGCGCCTGGCCGTCCTTGGCGTTGATCCGCTCGACGGTCTCTTTGACGCCGTTCTCGTCGATGTCGGCGGCGACCACATTGGCGCCCTCGCGCGCGAAGATCAGTGCGGTCGCCCGCCCGATGCCGCTCGCCGCGCCCGTGATGAGAATGGTTTTTCCTGAGAAATAATCCGGCGTCTTCGGCATGGGAACTCCTCACTGTCATGCCCGGTTTGACCCTGCGAGGCGGGCAAGCCCGATTTACGGTGCCAGGCCGGGCAATGACAAGGTATTTGTCCCGGATCACGTCCTACTTGGGTCACGGATTATACGAAAGACCGCCCATGCGGATTGCGGCTTGCGTGCCGACCAGGATGGCGCGCGACAACAGCGCGATGTCCATCGGCATGTCTTTTCGCCAGACGTCGAGCAGCAGCGCGATGCGCGTCCGGTCGCTGCGATTCCAAACTTCGTGCCGGTAGGTGTCGTCCCACAACAAGCTTTCGCCGTCGGATAGGCGATAGGGCACGCCGTCGATGTTCATCACGCAGGCCGGCCGGCCGCTGTCGTCGTTGGGCATCGACAGCATGAGATGGAAGCGCAGGATGGCGCGCAGCGGGCCGCGGTGCTCGGGAATATGCTTGCCGGGTGCGAGGTAGGAAAACGTCGCCGACAATACTTCCGGCATCTCGTTGACCAACTCGGCGACGGTCGGCGCGCGTGCAAGGTTCTTTGGCTGGGTCACGCCAAAGGCCTTCATGATGAAGACGCGCCAGTCGCGCCCGTCATTCGCCGAAATATCGGCTTGCGCCGCCATGACGTCGTGGAAGCGCGGCACCTTGTTGAGCGCCGCGGCGACTGCCATCGCCTCCTCGCGCATCTCGGTCCAGCGATCGGTGAACCGTTGCGCATTGGGGAAATAATGCGCCGCCTCGAGAGTGGCCGGGGCGGCGATGCGACTGTCGTAGATGGCGCGGACGGTGTTGGCCGCACGGTCGTAAAGCTGCATTGCGGGTTTTTCTCCGCACCGGTATCGGCCCTGCGCTATGAATATAGTCCGGGTTGCGGGTATCGCCAAATATCCCGGGGAATAAATTCGCTGGGCCGCGGGCGGGCCACTCGGGCGCCCTAATTGGGAGTCCGTGTATGGCGGCCTCTCGGTGCGCTTGCCGGTGCAGCCACGGCCGGCGCAAGATCGGGCCCGCTATCCCTCGAATGGCCGAGTGTCCCATGCGCTTGCAAAAAATCCTCTTGGTTCTCTTTGCCCTTTTGGCTCTGTCGTCGGTGCCGCCGTTGAGCGAGCCGCTGCGCGCGGAAGAAAATCTGGTTACCTTCAAATCCATGAGCATCGATCTCGCGCTGTCGCTCGCTCGCGCAGCGCTGACGGATTGCCAGAAGCACGGCTACCAGGTGACGGTCGCGGTGGTCGACCGCTTCGGCGTGCCGCAAGTGCTGCTGCGCGACCGCTTTGCCGGCGCCCATACTGTGCCGACCGCGACCGGCAAGGCCTGGACCGCGGTCAGCTTCCGCAGCGACACCAGCGATCTGGTGAGCGCCACCGGGCCTGGCTCGCCGCAGGCCGGCGTGCGCGCGCTGCCGGGGGTCACCATCATCGCCGGCGGCGTCATGGTCGAGGCAGCGGGCTCGCTGGTCGGTGCGGTCGGTGTGTCGGGCGCGCCAGGCGGCGACAACGACGAAGCCTGCGCCAAGGCCGGCATCGCCGCGGTGCGCGATAAACTCGATTTCTGAGAGGTCGACGATGAATCCGATCGAATACGCCGACGCCTCCCCGCAAGTGCGCGCCGTTTACGACGACATCAAGCAAACGCGCAACGTGCCGGACGTCAACAATTTCTGGAAATACCTCGCGCGCGATCCGGCCACACTCAAGCGCACCTGGGAGAGCATAAAACAGATCATGGCGCCGGGCGCGCTCGATCCGCTCACCAAGGAGATGATTTACCTCGCCGTCAGCGTCACCAATGGTTGCGGTTATTGCATCGCCAGTCACACCGCCGCCGCCCGCAAGGCGGGCATGACCGAAGCCATGTTCGGCGAGGTGATGGCGGTCGCCGGAATGGCCAACGAAACCAACCGGCTGGCCAACGGCTACCGGGTCCCGATCGACAAGGCATACGAAGCTTGACGCGATTGCCCAGCGGGCCCGGTTCGTGACAGGATGAGAAAAACGCGCACAAGCGCAGGGGGGAAGTTATGATCGACCGCGGAATGATCGTCAAACTATCCTGCGTTGCCGTGGTGGCGGCGGTCATGCTGCCGTTTGGCCATGTGCTGTTTCCCTATGTCAGCCATGTGGTGAGCGGCACCCAGTTCCAGGCGATCGAGGCCGTCGTCAGCGCCACCGTTGGCTTCGGTCTCTCCGCCATCGTCGGCTAGACTCGCATGGCCAGAGCCGCGCGAAAACACAATCGACTCGCTGAACGTTACTGGCTGCCGTTCGTGACGGCTGCGAAGGCGTGGCTATGACTTGCCCAGGATTACCGATTGCCGCCCCGGCGCTGCGGCGCCGGGGCTGTTTGTCGGACGCAAGCCGGCGTTACTGGGTGCCGGTCTTGTTCGGCGTCGGCGTCATGGGCGCCGGTGTCAACGGTTTCGGCGAGGTCGAGCCCGAACCGGTGGTGCTGGGTGGGCTTATGTTGCGCGTCGCGCTGCTCGAGGTCGCCGGCGACACACCGTTGCTGGCAGTATTACTGCTGTGGTTCCAGCCGGCGATCACCAGGAAGCCGACCAGCACCAGCACGGCAATGCCGGCGATCCAGGCCCATATTCCGGGTTCGCTCTGGCGCGGCGTCGGGTCGCTCAAGCGCGGATCGCTGTAGCGCGGGTCGGTTTGACGGGGGTCACTCATGGCTGTCCTCCTTCGGTTGCGGTGGCGCTTGCCGCCATCTCGAAATAAACCCGCGGGCAGCGCCGCCGGTTCCGAAAAAAGACATGGGTGCGTTGCGGCGGGAACTTTTTGCTGTCGCGGGCAGCAATAACGGCGTCGAAAATGCTAAGTCAGCGGCGTCATTCCGATTCACCCGCGCAAATCGCGGATTAATCCCGAGATCATGATGTCCCCGACCAGATTGGCGATGGCCGCCGCGCCGCTCTTGTTCGTGCTGTTGTGGAGCACGGGTTTCATCGGCGCGCGTTACGGGTTGCCCTATATCGAGCCGATGACGTTTCTCGCCGTGCGCATGATTTTCGTCGTGCTCATTCTCGCCGGTATCGCGCTTATCGCCCGCGCGCGCTGGCCGCGGGGCGTCGAGATCGGCCACAGTATGGTGGCGGGCTCGCTGGTGCATGGCGCCTATCTTGGCGGCGTGTTCACCGCCATCAGCCACGGTGTGCCGGCTGGTATTTCGGCGCTGATCCCGGGATTGCAGCCGATCCTCACCTCGACCATCGCCAACCGCTTCATGGGCGAGAGGGTGACGCGGCTGCAATGGTTCGGCCTCGCGCTCGGCCTCATCGGCGTCGCGCTGGTGCTGCACGACCGCAACGTGACCGGTTCGGGCTCCTGGCTCGGCTGGAGCGGGAGCCTGTTGTCGCTGCTCGGCATCACTTTCGGCACGCTGTACCAGAAGCGCTTTTGCGGCCGCATCGACTGGCGTACCGGCAACCTGGTGCAATATGTCGCCGCCGGCGCCTGGTTCTGGCTCGGCGCTTTCGGTTTTGAGACGCGCAAAATCCATTGGAACGGCGAGCTCATTTTCGCCATGGCGTGGCTGGTGCTGGTGCTGTCGATCGGGGCGGTGACGCTGATGTACTGGCTGATCCGGCGCTCGGCCGCGACCGGCTTTGCCAGCCTGTTCTATCTGGTGCCGGCGGTGACGGCGCTGCTCGCTTATCTCTTGTTCGGGGAGAAACTGGATGCGCTGTCGATCGCCGGCATGGTGATCTGCGCGGGCGGGGTGTTTCTCGTCAGCCGCGGCGCCCGCGTGCAGCCCGCCGCGGCAAATGCGGCGGCTTCGGTTGCCGCCGACATCTAGATTCTATTTCCCGCGCTCGAGCACCATCTGTGTCTGCGTCACCAGCGCGCACAGCCGCCCGTCGCCGCGCGTCACTCGCGTCTGCCAGACCATGGTCGAGCGGCCGCGATGCAAGGGCGTGCATTCGGCATAGGCCGTATCGCCGATCGGAATGCTGGCGAAGAAATTGGTCTTGCTCTCGATCGTCGTGGTGGACTGGCCGTCTTTAAGATTTGCTGTGGCGGCGGTGCCGCCGAGATTGTCGGCCAGCGCCATGATGGCGCCGCCATGCATGATGCCGAAGCGATTGTTGAGGTCGTCGCGCGCCGGCAGTTCGGCAGTCACGCGTTCGGGCGAGACATGGGTAATTTTCATGCCCAGGAACTGGGCGAACGGCGGCTGCCTGTGGGCCATTTCATTCATTGCAACTGCTCCAGCCAATGCGCGACGGTGACAGGATTGCTACTCTTGGAAGCTTTGCGGCGTTGGCGCAAGATGGCCGAACGGGCAGGGGCGTCGAGGGGTATTTCGGCGTTGAGGAACGAAACCCCATGTTCAGTCTGAAGACCCACGCAATGATCACCGGCGGGTTGCTCACGGCGATTATCGTGCTGGCGGCGGTCGGCAACGTGCTGCACGACAGTGGATATATAGCCGACGGCTCGATCAGCCAGCGCGCAGCGCAGATCGTATTTTTTACTCTTTTTCTGGCATTCACGTTCTCGACCATTCCGTTCGGCCTCAAGCTGTTCCTCGCCGGGCAGGTCGCTGTCGGCAATGGCGAGGTCGGGCTGATACGCGCCGTCGCGGCGCATCAAGCCGCCATCGTTGTCGGCGCTTGGCTGTTTCTTGGCTTAGGTCTCGCCATCGCCATCCCAGCGGCGATCCAGGATGGGTTTCTCGGTAGCGCGCCGAGCACCGCCGCGGCCGGACCATCGCAAGGTACGCTGGTGGCCGAGCCTGGGATGAGCGTCGATGCGATGCGACAGCGCTCGTCGCTCAAGATCAATGGCGCGCCGGATACGGTGTTCGCCGCTGGCGGCGTGTTCGATGTAACCGTCGGCGACACCGGACTGACGATACCCGGCTGCCGCTATTACTTCATCACCACCTCGAGCAACGACCGCGCACATATCGACATGATGTCGATCGGCACTTCGAGCCACAAAGTGCCCCGGGCCGAACTCGAGGCCGCCAATGCAGCTTTGCGCGCGCGGCTTGCCGCCCGCGGTTGGCTCGCCGGCCGCGAGGTCTATCGCGACGCGCCTGACCGCACGCTGCACGGCGGCGCCACGCGCGGCGAGTTCGGCGCGATTTGGCGCAAGGGCGACACCGTGCTGCATATCCTGAAACGGCGCATGGACGATGCCAAGCCGAACGAGCCGCGCGATGCGGGCGAATGGATCCAGTTCGTCGAATTTGGCCGGCGCCAAAATTGGCCGGGCATCGAGCGTTATGAGTTCGAACCGGCAAGACCTTGAAAGAAAAAAGGCGCGGGACCCATGGCCCGCGCCCTTTTTGTTTACGGCGATGCCGCGCGCGTTACTTCGGCTGCGGCACGATGCGGATATAGGGCTTCGGCGTCTTCCAGCCAGCCGGATACATCTTCTTGGCTTCGTCCTCGGTGATGGCGCCGGTCATGAAGACGTCCTCGCCCTGTTTCCAGTTCGCCGGCGTCGCCATGCGGTGCTTGGCGGTGAGCTGCAGCGAGTCGATGACGCGCAGCACCTCGTCAAAGTTGCGCCCGGTGGTCATCGGATAGACCAGGATCAGCTTGATCTTCTTGTCCGGCCCAATGACGAAGACGTTGCGCACGGTCATGTTGTCGGCCGGCGTACGGCCTTCCGAGGTGCCCGCGGTCGAGGCCGGCAGCATGCCGTAGGCCTTGGAGATCTTGAGATCGGTGTCGCCGATCATCGGATAGTTCGGTGCGACGCCGACCACGTCCTTGATGTCGCCTGCCCATTTTTTATGGCTGTTCACCGGATCGACCGACAGGCCGATGATCTTGGTGTTGCGCTTGTCGAATTCCGGCTTGAGCTTGGCCATGGTGCCGAGCTCGGTGGTGCAGATCGGGGTAAAATCCTTCGGGTGCGAGAACAACACGCCCCAGGAATTACCCAGCCATTCATGAAAGCGGATTTTGCCTTCGGTGGTTTCCGCCTCGAAATCCGGTGCGGTATCGCCAATCGCCAATGCCATGAGAACCCTCCAAATTCGCGCTCAATTTACGTGCGCGCACCCTATATAGGCGTCAGCGCCAAGTCTGAACAGGGCCGCGGAGAAAGAGGCCACTTCGTGCGGCGAGGTGCGCCCGCGCAGCAAAAAGCTGCACCGCCGCAGGATAGCGATGAAATTATTTTCCAGCGCCGGCGGCGGTGCGCTTCAGCGGCATGCCGCCTTGCGTTCGTCCATGCCGACGCTACGGCCGGGAAAGCCGGCAGCATCGAAGTAGCGGTTGGGACCGATCCGCTGGCCGGCACGAACAGGATGAGATTGTGTGACTGTTGTGCACCGGCGGAGGCGACATGCAGGCCGAGGGTGGCCGTAACAGCTGCGAGCAGGGCGCTTGACCTGAGCGACATGATAAGGCTCCCGGTTATCTTTGTTGCGATGTTGCGCTAGATACCCGCACGCCAAGACAGTATTGTAACAGAAGCCGGCTATCCGCAGCCATTTCCACCGGAAGTGGCGGAGGGCGTTCTGCCTAATGTTCAAGCGTATTCTGATCGCCAATCGCGGCGAAATAGCCTGCCGGATCATCAAGACTGCCCGCCGCATGGGCATCGAGACGGTCGCCGTTTATTCGGAAGCCGACAAGGACGCGCTACATGTGGCGATGGCCGATAGCGCCGTTGCCATCGGTCCGCCCGAGGCGGCCAAAAGCTACCTTGTGATCGACAAGATCGTCGAGGCCTGCAAGGCATCGGGTGCCGAGGCGGTGCATCCCGGCTACGGGTTTCTCTCCGAGCGCGAGGCCTTCGCCAAGGCGCTGGCTGCCGCCGGCGTCGTGTTCATCGGGCCGAACCCGAAGGCCATTGCCGCCATGGGCGACAAGATCGAATCGAAGAAAGCGGCAGCTGCCGCCAATGTCTCCACCGTGCCCGGCCATCTCGGGGTCATCGCCGACGAGGTCGAGGCCATGAAGATCGCCGACGACATCGGCTATCCGGTGATGATCAAGGCCTCGGCCGGCGGCGGCGGCAAGGGAATGCGCGTTGCTTATTCGAAAGCGGAGGTGGCGGAAGGTTTCGCGCGCTCGAAGTCGGAGGCGAAATCCTCGTTCGGCGACGACCGCATGTTTATCGAGAAATTCATCACCGATCCGCGCCACGTCGAGATCCAGGTGCTCGGCGACAAGCACGGCAATGTCATCTATCTCGGCGAACGCGAATGCTCGATCCAGCGCCGCAACCAGAAAGTGATCGAGGAGGCACCGTCGCCGCTGCTCGATGCGGCGACGCGCAAAAAAATGGGCGAGCAGGCGGTCGCGCTGG
>JBOHII010000248.1:0-6005 GCA_050725955.1 Pseudolabrys sp.
ACCCTCCCCCTCCAGTGGAGGGTGAAAATGATCATCGCGATTGACGGACCCGCAGCTTCGGGCAAGGGCACGCTCGGCAAAAAACTCGCCGCGCATTATGGGCTGCGTCATCTCGACACCGGCCTGCTTTATCGCGCTGTGGCGAAAAGCGTTCTCGATGCCGGCAAGCGCCCCGAGGACAAGGCGGCCGCCATTGCCGCCGCCCGGGCTCTCAATCCGACGGGATTTGAGGAGGCGATCTTGAAAAGCCACGCCATCAGCGAGGCGGCTTCGCTGGTTTCCGCCGTTCCCGAGGTGCGCGCCGCTCTGGTTAATTTTCAGCGCAGCTTCGCTGCTGTGCCGCCGGGTGCAGTGATGGACGGTCGCGATATTGGGACCGTGATCTGCCCGGGTGCCGACGTGAAGATTTTCGTCACCGCGGCGCCCGAGGTGCGCGCGCAGCGCCGCGCATCTGAATATCAAGCCGCGGGGCGGGCGATCGATGCCGCCACTGTGCTTGCCGATATCCGTGCTCGTGACGAACGCGATACACAGAGGCCGATTTCACCCCTGAAACAGGCCGCCGACGCCCACTTGCTCGATACAACCAATATGGATATATCCACGGCCATCCGGGCCGCCATTGACATCGTCGAGGCCAGCCGGACGGGCCGAGGGTGCGATTAACGCCCCTCGCGTTGGAGGACAAAGCCCCGCTCGTGCCTCTGCGTTGGGCGCCTGAAACGAACCATCGTTCCTAAAGCACGGTTTTAGCGCCGGCCATCCGGGGATTCCGGTTGGCTGTCGAGGGTCTTGCGGGGCCTTCGGCCCGCGCCTTTGGAACGCCATTCCAACCCGCCGGCGCGCCGCTTACAGGAGATTTCATGGCCACCGCTCAAGCATCGCCCACGCGTGAAGACTTCGCCAAATTGCTCGACGAAACATTCGGCGGCGGAAACCTGCAGGAAGGTTCCGTCATCAAGGGCAAGATCGTCGGCATCGAAAAAGACATGGCCGTCATCGACGTCGGTCTGAAGACCGAAGGCCGCGTGGCGTTGCGCGAATTCGCCGGGCCCGGACGTCAGTCCGATCTCAAGGTTGGCGACGAGGTCGAAGTCTATCTGGAGCGCGTCGAGAACGCGCTTGGCGAAGCGGTGCTGTCGCGCGACAAAGCTCGGCGCGAGGAGAGCTGGGGCAAGCTGGAGACCGCGTTCAAGAACAACGAGAAGGTTACCGGCGTCATCTTCAACCAGGTCAAGGGCGGCTTCACCGTAGATCTCGACGGCGCCGTGGCCTTCCTGCCGCGCAGTCAGGTGGACATCCGCCCGATCCGCGACGTCACGCCGCTGATGAACGTCAATCAGCCGTTCCAGATTCTGAAAATGGATCGCCGCCGCGGCAATATCGTGGTGTCCCGCCGCACCGTGCTGGAAGAGACGCGCGCCGAACAGCGCCAGGAGCTGGTGCAGAACCTGGAAGAAGGTCAGGTCATCGACGGCGTGGTCAAGAACATCACCGACTACGGCGCGTTCGTCGATCTGGGCGGTATCGACGGTCTGCTGCACGTCACCGACATCGCCTGGCGCAGAGTCAATCACCCGACCGAAGTGCTCAATATCGGCCAGCAGGTGAAGGTCAAAATCATAAAAATTAATCACGAGACCCACCGCATATCGCTCGGCATGAAGCAACTGCTCGACGACCCCTGGCAGGGCATTGAGGCCAAGTTCCCGGTCGGCTCGCGCTTCAAGGGCCGCGTCACCAACATCACCGACTACGGCGCGTTCGTCGAACTGGAGCCGGGCATCGAGGGCCTGATCCACGTTTCCGAAATGTCGTGGACCAAGAAGAACGTGCATCCCGGCAAGATCGTCTCTACTTCGCAAGAGGTCGAGGTGCAGGTGCTCGAAGTCGATCCGGTCAAGCGCCGCATTTCGCTCGGCCTCAAGCAGACCATGCGCAATCCGTGGGAAGTCTTTGTCGAGAAGCACCCGCCGGGTTCGACGGTGGAAGGCGAAGTCAAGAACAAGACCGAGTTCGGCCTTTTCCTCGGCCTCGATGGCGACGTGGACGGCATGGTCCACCTCTCCGACCTCGACTGGAAGCGTCCGGGCGAGCAGGTGATCGAGGAATACAAGAAGGGCGATATGGTCAAGGCGCAGGTGCTCGACGTCGACGTCGAGAAGGAGCGCATCTCGCTCGGCGTCAAGCAGCTCGCCGGCGACCCGATGGAATCCGCGGGCGATCTCAAGAAGGGCTCGGTCGTGACCTGCGAGGTCACCGAGGTGAAGGAGTCCGGCATCGACGTCAAAATCGTCGGCACCGATCTCATGGCCTTCATCCGCCGTGCCGATCTCGCGCGCGAGCGCGGCGATCAGCGGCCCGACCGCTTTGCGGTCGGCCAGAAGGTCGACGCCCGCGTCACCCAGTTCGATCGCAAGACCCGCAAGGTCGGCGTCTCTATCAAGGCGCTCGAAGTGGCCGAGGAAAAGGAAGCGCTGGCGCAATACGGCTCCGCCGATTCCGGCGCTTCGCTCGGCGACATTCTGGGCGCCGCGCTCAAGCAGCGGGCCGACGACAAACCCGAGGACAAGGCCGAGACCGAAAAGGCCGAGGAGTAAGGCGGACTGGGAAGCGTCATTCCGGGCCCGCGGGCTGGCGCCCGTGCCCCGGAATGACCATCTCGGTGCATTATTCCGGGCGCGAATCGACTCTGGAGAACAAACCCCATGTCGCTCGATGCCGATGCCATCGTCGATCGCCGCCGCATGCGGCGCAAACTCACCTTCTGGCGCGTCGTTGCGGCAGTCATCGCCGTAGCCGCGCTTGCCGGTCTCGGCGCCACGCTGGTGCCCGGCAGCCGGCTGGTGCCCGACGGCAATTACATCGCCCGCATCAGGGTGCAGGGCCTGATCCGCGGCAATGAGGCCCGCGTCGCCGCGCTCGAAAAACTCGCAACCTCGCGCGCGCGCGCGGTGATCGTGCATATAGACAGCCCCGGCGGCACCACGGCAGGTTCCCAACAGCTTTTCGACAGTCTGCGCGCGTTGCAGGCGAAGAAGCCGATGGTGGTGGTGGTCGATGGGCTGGCGGCGTCCGGCGCCTATATCGCGGCGATTGCCGGCGATCACATCATTGCGCAGGACACCTCGCTGGTCGGCTCGATCGGCGTCTTATTCCAATATCCGAACTTCACCGAAGTGCTCAAAACCATCGGCGTCCAGGTCGAGGAGGTGAAATCCTCTCCGCTCAAGGCCGCGCCCAATGGCTTTGAGCCGACCAGCCCGGCGGCCCGCGCGGCGCTGGAGGCTATCGTGCTCGATTCTTATGCCTGGTTTAAGGACCTGGTGAAGAAGCGCCGGCAAATGGACGACGCGCAGCTTGCTGCCGTGGACGACGGGCGCGTCTTCACCGGGCGCCAAAGCGTGCCCTTGAAGCTGGTGGATCAACTCGGCAACGAAAAGACCGCATTGGCCTGGCTGGAGAAGGAAAAGAAGGTCCCGGCCTCCACTCCGGTGCGCGATTACACGCTGGAGCCTCGATTCAGCGAGCTTTCCTTCCTGCACGTCGCGGCGTTAACCTTTGAGGCGGCGGGACTCTCCGGTGTGGCGCACCGCATCGAGGCATGGTCCGGGATGCAAGCGATTGAAAGACTCAATCTTGACGGCCTCTTAGCGCTTTGGCACCCTCCATCCGCCAACTGATCCTGTTCGAGTAGGCGGCAGCAATGATCAAGTCCGAGCTTGTGCAACGTATCGCCGCCCAGAATCCCCACCTCTATCAGCGCGACGTCGAGAACATCGTCAACGCCATCCTCGGCGAAATCACCAATGCCATGGCGCGCGGCGACCGCGTCGAGCTGCGCGGCTTCGGCGCCTTCTCGGTCAAACACCGGCCGGCGCGTACTGGGCGCAATCCGCGCACAGGGGCGCATGTCTCGGTCGAGCAGAAATCGGTGCCGTTCTTCAAGACCGGCAAGGAAATGCGCGAGCGGCTCAACAAGAACGGTGCGATGTAAGGGCCTGGTTTCCTGATTTTGTGAGGGTGCTATTGTCGTGGCCGGGCTCGCCCGGCCATTGGTGTTTTAGAGAGGCGACGGTGTTGCGCAAAACCGTGACCTGGATCGTCATTATCCCGCTGGCCGCGATCATCATCGCCTTCGCGGTGGCGAACCGGCAGACGGTGACGGTGTCGTTCGATCCGTTTTCGGCGGCGGCTCCCGCCTATTCGGCGACGCTGCCTTTGTTCGTGATGATGTTCGTGGTGCTGATCCTCGGCGTGCTGATCGGCGGCATTGCCGCCTGGATCCGTCAGGGCAAATGGCGGCGCGCCGCCCGCAAGCTCGACGGCGAAGTGCGCGCGCTGCATCAGGAGATGGACAGCGTCCGCCGCCGCTACGCTCCGCCCGGCAAGCCGGCACCGGAGGCGCCACCCTTGGCGGCGATCCCGCCGCCCGTGCCTTAAAGCGGCTGGCGGTTCCGCTTTGCGGCGCGGCGGATAAGGCGGTAGAACGCCCGGCATGAGCCTGATCGTCAAAATCTGCGGCCTGAGCACCCCGGAAGCCATTGATGTGGCGCTGGAATCGGGCGCCGATCTGGTCGGCTTCGTGTTCTTCGCACCGAGCCCGCGCCATCTTGCCTTCGATGCCGCGCGCGCGCTGGGCGCCCGCGTCAAGGGCCGCGCCGGCAAGGTCGTGCTCACCGTCGATGCCGATGACGCGATGCTCGCCGCCGTGGTCGAGGCGATCAAGCCGGACATGCTGCAATTGCACGGCAAGGAGCCGCCCGAACGGGTGACGGCGCTGCGCGGCCGCTTCGGCCTGCCGGTGATGAAAGCGATTCCGATCGCCGATCGCGACGACCTCGCGCACATCGATCTCTACAAAAAAGTCGCCGACCGGCTGCTGTTCGACGCCCGCGCGCCGCACGAGGCGACGCGTCCGGGCGGGCTCGGTACGCCGTTCGACTGGACGCTGCTCAAGGACATCGATCCCGGGATACCGTTCATGTTGTCGGGCGGGCTCGACGCGGACAATGTGGGCGAAGCCTTGCGTATGACGCGCGCCGGCGGCGTCGACGTATCCTCGGGCGTCGAGCGCGCACCCGGCGAAAAAGACCCCGACAAGATCCGCGCCTTTATCCGCGCCGCGCGGGCGGCCGAAGCCGCGCTGGCGGCGAAGGTCAGCGCATGACCGCGCCGCAGCCCAATTCGTTCCGCACCGGCCCCGACGAGCGCGGGCATTTCGGCATCTATGGCGGCCGCTTTGTCGCCGAGACGCTGATGCCGGTGATCCTCGACCTGGAGAAGGCCTATGCGCAGGCCAAGGCCGATCCCAAGTTTCAGAAGGAGATGGACGGATATCTGACGAATTATGTCGGGCGGCCGTCGCCTTTGTATTTCGCCGAAAGGCTGACCGCGCATTTAAGAAAGACGGCCTCCGGCCTTTCGGGCGCCAAAATCTACTTCAAGCGCGAGGAGCTCAACCATACCGGCGCGCACAAGGTCAACAATGTGCTCGGCCAGATCATGCTGGCAAAGCGCATGGGCAAGACCCGCGTCATCGCCGAGACCGGCGCCGGCATGCACGGCGTTGCCACCGCGACGCTGTGCGCCAAATTCGGGCTGCCCTGCATCGTCTATATGGGCTCGGTCGATGTCGCGCGGCAGAAACCGAATGTGCTGCGCATGAAGATGCTCGGCGCCGAGGTTCGCGCCGTCGAGTCCGGCTCCAAGACGCTGAAAGATGCGATGAACGACGCCTTGCGCGACTGGGTCACCAACGTCGCCGACACGTTTTATTGCATCGGCACCGTCGCCGGCCCGCATCCCTATCCGGCCATGGTGCGCGACTTCCAGTCGATCATCGGCCGTGAGACGCGCGAGCAAATGATGGCCGCCGAAGGCCGGCTGCCGGATTCGCTCATCGCCTGCATCGGCGGCGGCTCCAATGCCATGGGCCTGTTTCATCCCTTCCTCGACGAACGCTCAATCGAAATCTACGGCGTGGAAGCGGCCGGGCACGGATT
>JBOHII010000249.1:0-2841 GCA_050725955.1 Pseudolabrys sp.
ACCCTCCCCCGCAAGCGGTGGAGGGAGAAGAGAGCGCGGGATGTGTGGCCGATGCTCATGCCTCGATCGCCCTGCCCTTGAGCGCGAACATGCCGCGCGGACGCTTCTGGATGAACAGAATGATGATGACGAGAATGGCGATTTTGCCGAGCACCGCGCCGGCGAAGGGCTCGAGGAACTTGTTGGCGATCCCCAGCGTCAAGGCGCCGACCAGCGTGCCCCATAGGTTTCCGACGCCGCCGAACACCACCACCATAAACGAGTCGATGATGTAACCTTGGCCGAGGTTCGGCGACACGTTGTCGATCTGTGACAGCGCCACCCCGGCCATGCCGGCGATGCCGGAACCGAGACCGAAGGTGAGCGCGTCGATGCGCGCCGTGCGGATGCCCATGGCTGCCGCCATGGCGCGGTTCTGCGTGACCGCGCGCATTTCCAGGCCGAGCCGGGTGAAGCGCAGCATGGCGAGCAGCGCCATGAACACGATCATGGTGAAGACGACGATCCACATCCGGTTATAGGTAATGGTGATGCCGCCGAGGTCGAAGGCGCCGCTCATCCAGGACGGATTGCCGACGTCCTTATTGGTCGGACCGAAGATGGTGCGCACCAACTGCTGCAGGATCAGCGACAGGCCCCAGGTGGCAAGCAGGGTCTCCAGCGGCCGGCCGTAGAGGAAGCGGATGATCGTACGTTCAATGACGACGCCGGCGAACCCCGAGACCAGAAACGCGAGCGGGATGGCGAACGCCATCGAGTAGTCGAACAGCGCCGGGTCGTAGCTGCGAATGATTTGCTGGACGACGAAAGTGGTATATGCGCCGAGCATCACCATTTCGCCGTGCGCCATATTGATGACGCCCATGACGCCGAAGGTGATTGCCAAGCCGATCGCCGCAAGCAGCAGCACGGACCCGAGCGACAGCCCATACCAAAGATTCTGCACGGTATTCCAAATCGCCAAGTTTCGCTGGATCTTGGCCCGGGCAACGGAAATGGCGGATTGCACATCGTGCGACTGACGCGCCGCTATCCCGTCAAGCAGCCCGAGCGCGTCCTGATCGCCGCGGTCGCGGATGACGGCGATGGCAACGATCTTGTCGGTATCGATCGATTTCGGGTCGGTGAGAACGATGGCGGCATGCGCCTCGCCCATCGCCTTTTTCACGCGCGGGTCCTTTTCCGCGGCGAGCGCCTTGTCCAAGGCCGCGAGCGCGCTTGCGTCACGCGATTTGAACACCGCCTGCGCCGCGTCGTAGCGCTGGCTCGCGTTTGGCGACATCAGCGTGAGGCTACCAAGTGCGGCGTCGATAACGCCGCGCAGCCGGTTATTGACGATGACGGTGTCGATGTCGTCGGGCGGCTTGCCGGCGAATGGTTTGCCGGTGGCGGCGTCGAGAAGCTTGCCGTCCTTGGTCTTGATGTAAACTTTCTTTTGCGCGGCACTGAACATCAGCCGCGCGTCCTCGGCCGCCGAGAGCAGTTGCGCGGCTAAGGGATTGCCGCTGGCGACGACCTTGTCGATCGCCTCGCCGGTATCGCTCAGGGAGCCTTCGGTAAATCCGGCCAGCGCGTCCACGTAAGGATCGGCATGGGCCATCGCCGCGGTGGCGATGACAAAACCGAGGGCGCATACGAGCGCCACCATGCGATCGTGGAAGCTACGCATTGCATTCAATTCCCGGCATTGAGAATTTTTTGGGGAGGCGGCGGGACGTCCGCCGCCTCCATGGAAGCCGTCATCGGTTCCGGTCGAGGTGCAGCCGCCGCGCGATCACGACGCGCCGCTGCACTTCTTGGTCACTGTGTTGTAGTGGCCGCATTTCAGCTTGACCCAGTCGGAGATGAAGTCTTTCGAACCGGGCAGATAGTCGGACCACGCATCGCCGGGCACCAGGCCCTTGGTCTTCCACACCACGTCGAACTGCCCGTCGCCGCGGATTTCGCCGATGTAAACGGGCTTGGTGATGTGATGGTTGGGCAACAAGGTGGAGATGCCGCCGGTCAGGTTCGGCGCCTTGGTGCCGGGCAGCGCCGCGATCACCTTGTCAGGGTCGGTGCTGCCGACATTCTCGACCGCCTTCACCCACATGTTGAAGCCGATGTAGTGCGCTTCCATCGGATCGTTGGTGGTGCGCTTCGGATTCTTGGTGAATGCGTGCCATTCCTTGATGAACTTCTCGTTCGCCGGTGTCTTGATCGACTCGAAGTAGTTCCAGGCGGCGAGATGGCCGACCAGCGGCTTGGTGTCGAGACCGGCGAGTTCTTCTTCACCGACCGAGAACGCCACGACCGGAATGTCGGTCGCCTTGATGCACTGGTTGCCGAGTTCCTTGTAGAACGGAACGTTGGCGTCACCGTTGATGGTGGACACCACCGCGGTCTTCTTGCCGGCCGAACCGAACGCCTTGATTTTGGAGACTTCGGTCTGCCAGTCGGAGAAGCCGAACGGCGTGTAGTTGATCATGATGTCCTCGTCCTTCACCCCTTTGGCTTTGAGGAAGGCTTCGAGGATCTTGTTGGTGGTGCGCGGATAGACGTAGTCGGTGCCTTCAAGCACCCAGCGCTTCACCGAGCCGCCATCCTTGCTCATCAGATAGTCGACGGCGGGAATGGCCTGCTGGTTAGGAGCAGCGCCCGTATAGAACACGTTGCGCTCACCCTCTTCGCCCTCGAACTGCACGGGGTAGAAGAGAATGCTGTTGAGTTCCTTGAACACCGGCAGCACGGATTTGCGCGACACCGACGTCCAGCAGCCGAAAACCACATCGACTTTCTTCTGCGAGATCAGCTCGCGCGCTTTTTCGGCGAAGAGCGGCCAGTCCGAAGCCGGGTCGACAA
>JBOHII010000250.1:0-8879 GCA_050725955.1 Pseudolabrys sp.
ATATTTCACCGGCAAGGTGCCGAGCCCCGCCGGATTGCCCGCGATGCACCAGCCGGTCTCCGTCTGCCACCAGTGATCGAGCACCGGCCGGTTGAGCACCTCTTCGGCCCATTGGATGGTCGGCGGATCGGCGCGCTCGCCGGCGAGAAACAGCGTACGGAATTTCGACAGGTCATATTGCTTGATCAGCGCGCCCTTGGGGTCCTCCTTCTTGACGGCGCGGAACGCCGTCGGCGCGGTAAAGAGCGCGACCACGCCGTGCTGCGCGATCACGCGCCAATAGGCGCCGGCGTCGGGCGTGCCGACCGGCTTGCCCTCGTAGAGCACGCTGGTGCAGCCGTGGAGGAGCGGTCCGTAGACGATGTAGGAGTGGCCGACCACCCAGCCGATATCCGAGCCCGACCACCACACCTCGCCGGGATCGACGCCGTAGAGATATTGCATCGACCATTTGAGCGCGACCATGTGGCCGCCGTTGTCACGCACCACGCCCTTCGGCACGCCGGTGGTGCCGGAGGTGTAGAGGATATAGAGCGGATCGGTGGCGGCGACCGGCACGCATTCGCTCGTCTTGGCGTAATCGACCGCCTGCTCCCACACCTTGCGCCAGTCGTGATCGCGGCCTTCTTTCAACGACGCTTCGCATTGCGGGCGCTGCAGGATCAGGCAAGTCTCCGGCTTGTGCCGCGCGATCTCGATCGCGTCGTCGAGCAGCGGCTTATAGGGAATGACGCGCGCGCCCTCGATGCCGCAACTCGCCGACAGAATGAGCTTCGGCTTGCAGTCGTCGATGCGGGTGGCGAGCTCTTTGGGCGCGAAGCCGCCGAACACCACCGAATGCACCGCGCCGATACGCGCGCAAGCCAGCGTGGCAAACACAGCTTCCGGCACCATCGGCATATAGAGGATGACCACGTCGCCCTTTTTGACGCCGAAATCGCGCAGCATGGCGCCCAGGAGCTGGACTTCCGACAGCAGGCGGCCGTAGGTGAAGGTCTGCTTGGTATTGGTGACGGGCGAATCGTAGATCAGCGCGGCCTGGTCATTGCGCCCGGCCAGCACATGACGATCGAGCGCGTTGTAGCAGGTGTTGCAAACGCCACCGGTGAACCAGCGGCCATAGATGCCGGCGTCCTTGTCGAAGACCTTTTTCGGCTTCTCGATCCAGTCGATCTCCTGGGCGGCCTCGCCCCAGAAGCCTTCGGGGTCGCGCTGCCACCGGGCGTAAACGTCGTGATAGCGGCTCGCGCGGGCATCCATCGACCGGCCCTCCCATTTTCGCCTTTGGCCGCGATTGTGGAACGCCCGGCTTGTGCAAACAAGTCATGCGCAAACAAGGCTGTCGGAAATTCTGCGCGGCCGACCGCCCGCTTGACTAGGCGACCGGCGCACCGAATATGAGCCGATGCTGAATTTGAAACCGCCCGCCGCCGAGGCGCCTTGCAAGATTTGCGGCGGGCCCGCCCCGCTTTACGGCGCCGTCGATTTCAACCGATGCTGCGAGATCCCCGGCTTCGTCAGACTGCCGCCGACGAACGTCGCCGTGCACTATCGCTGCTGCGTCGCCTGCGGCTTCCTGTTCACCGATTCATTCGACGACTGGAGCGACGCAGAATTCAAGACGCACATTTATAATGACGGCTATCTGGCGGTCGATCCCGACTATGTCGAAATCCGGCCGCGCGGCAACGCCGGCCTCGTGCAGCAGATGTTCGGCGCGCACAGGATGGAAATCCGTGTGCTCGATTACGGCGGCGGCAACGACGTGCTGTGCTCGACATTGCGGGCGGCGGGATTTCCGGCCGCCGTGACCTTCGACCCTTTCGTGCCCGAATACAGTCGGGCGCCGGAAGAAAAATTCAATCTGGTGACCTGCTTTGAGACGCTCGAGCACATGCCCGATCCGTTAGCCGGCATTGGCGCCATCGTGGCGAACCTCGCGGAGCCCGGGCTGGTCCTGTTTTCGACGCTGTTGCAGCCGACGGACATCGACAAGCTTCGCCTCGATTGGTGGTATGTCGGCCCGCGCAACGGCCACATTTCGCTGTTCAGCCGCGACGCACTGGTCAAGGCCTGGCAGCGCTACGGCTGCCAGTTCGCGTCGAATGGCGCCAACCTGCATATCGCCTTCCGCACTTTGCCGGATTTCGCCAAACATCTGCACAATTAGCGCCGGCACAGGCATGCCGCGGCGCAGGCAGCATTGCTTGTCGGGGTTTTCCTTCGCTAACCTGGCGTTCGGGGGAGAAAACACCCAATGGCGAAAACGCCCACCAATACGACACCGTATGACATCGATCTCGACCGCAACCCGGCCAATTTCCAGCCGCTGACGCCGCTCGGTTTTCTCGAGCGCGCGGCCGCGGTGTTCCCGGATCACACTGCGATCGTGCACGGGCCGCTGCGACGCTCCTATGCGGAATTCTACGCCCGCGCGCGGCGGCTCGCCTCGGCGCTCGCCAGGCGCGGCATCAAGCGCGGCGACAGCGTCTCGGTCATGCTCGCCAACACGCCCGCAATGCTCGAGGCCCACTACGGCGTGCCGATGACGCAAGGCGTGCTCAATACGCTCAACACCCGGCTCGACGCGCCGATCATCGCGTTCTCGCTCGATCACGCCGACGCCAAGGTGGTGATCGTCGACCGCGAATTCTCCAAGGTGATGAGGGATGCGCTGGCTTTGGCGAAGGTAAAGCCGCTGGTGATCGACTACGACGATGCGGAATATTCCGGGCAAGGTTCGCAACTTGGCGAGCGGCTGGGCCAGGTCGAATACGAGGAGTTCGTGGCCAGCGGCGACCCCGAATACGCATGGGCCATGCCGGACGACGAATGGGACGCCATAACGCTCAACTACACCAGCGGCACCACCGGCGACCCCAAGGGCGTCGTCTATCACCATCGCGGCGCTTATCTCTTGGCCACCGGCAATATCGTCACCTGCAATATGCGCAAGCACCCGGTCTATCTGTGGACGCTGCCGATGTTCCACTGCAACGGCTGGTGCTTCCCCTGGTCGCTGTCGGTGGTGGCCGGCACCCACGTCTGTTTGCGCGCGGTGCGCGCGGCGGCGATGTATGACGCGATTGCCGACCACAAGGTGACGCATCTGTGCGGCGCGCCGATCGTGATGGCGACGCTGCTCAATGCGCAGGAGAGCGAGAAGAAGCCGCTGCCGCATGTGGTGGAATTCTTCACCGCCGCAGCGCCGCCGCCGGAAGCCGTGCTGGCAGCGATGAAACAGGCCGGCTTCAATGTCACGCATCTTTACGGGCTGACCGAATGCTACGGCCCCGCGGTGGTCAACGACTGGCACAGCGAATGGGACGCGCTGCCGCTGGCCGAGCAGGCGGCCAAAAAATCGCGCCAGGGCGTGCGCTACGGCGCGCTGGAAGCGCTCGGTGTGCGCGATCCCGAGACCATGGCGCCGGTCGCGCGCGACGGCGAGACGCTGGGCGAAGTGACGATGCGCGGCAATGTGGTGATGAAGGGCTACCTCAAGAACAAGGCCTCGACCGAAAAGGCCTTCTTCGGCGGCTGGTTCCATACCGGCGACCTCGGCGTGATGCATCCGGACGGCTATATCCAGCTCAAGGACCGCTCCAAGGACATCATCATTTCCGGCGGCGAGAATATTTCATCCATCGAAGTCGAGGACGCGCTCTACAAGCACCCGGCGGTCGCCGCCGTCGCGGTGGTGGCCAAGCCCGACGACAAATGGGGCGAGACGCCGTGCGCTTTCGTCGAATTAAAATCCGGCGCGCAGGCGAGCACGGATGAACTGATGCAATGGTGCAAGACGCATTTGGCCGGCTACAAATGCCCGCGCACCGTGGTGTTTGCGGAGATCCCGAAGACCAGCACGGGGAAGATACAGAAATTCAAGCTGCGGGAAATGGCGAAGGGCGTCTAGGGGGCGATAGATGACTATCTCGACGCGTTTAACGGAGCTGCTCGGCATCCGGTGTAAGCGGCACGTGAATTGAGTGGCCGGCGCGATCCACGATTCTGTGGACGCCGCGCGTGTCGGGCGGCTATATTTGCACCGGGACAGGGGGAATGGGCCGCTTGCCGAGCGGCTCATCGGTTCGGGATAAGACCAACCGACGGAGATGCCCCATGTCCGCTTCGCGCATTCTGCTTGCCGGCCTCGCGTTGAATTGCGCCTTGGCGCTGACCGCACAGGCAGCTTCGGCCACGCTGAACCTGCGGCCGGGCCTTTGGGAAATGACCACAAGCGGCGAGGCCTCAGGTGCGCCGCCGATTCCCGAAGAGCTGCTCGCCCGCCTGCCGCCCGAGCGGCGGGCCAAATTGCAAGCGGCGATGGCGGCGAGCATGGCCCGCGCCGGCGCCCCGCACGCCAGCAAGCAATGCATCACCCGACAAAGCCTGCAGCGCGGCATCAAGATCGACGACAGCGGCGAGCGGAACTGCCATCCGACGGTGATCTCGAGCACCGCCTCGGTCATGGACATGCGAATCGAATGCAAAAGCGCGAAGCAGGCCGCGTCGGGCACGATTCATTTCCAAACCGCCGGCCCCGAGGCGGTCAACGGCACGGTACACATGGCAATCGGCAACGGCGACCACCGCATGGCGATGAAGCGCGTCATATCGGGCAAGTGGCTTGGCGCCGATTGCGGCGGCGTGAAAAGCGCGGGGAACTGACGCGGCCCACGCGGCGCATGAATTAGCATCAACGCCGCCGCAAAAAGCATCGGGGCCCGCGTGGGGCCCCGTCACGATTGCCGGCGATACGAGGTGTGGAGCGGCGGCGCGCTAGCGGTCGTTGCCTGACCGCGTGAGCGAATCGAACACCTGGTTGGAGTCGTAACGCTGGCCGAAAGAACCCTGGTTCCCGCCGAAGCGCAAAGTGGCGTCGCCCTGTCGAATGATGGTCTGGCCGTTGCCGTTGCCCGTGCCCGAGAAGTGCTCGTCGGGATCGGTATACCGTGCCGAGCCGTCGGAATTGGTGTTGCTCTGGTTGTCGATGGTAAAGGCGTGCGCCGCGGATGCGGCCGCCAGCGCCAGGCCGAACGCGCCGGCGAGGATTGCCAAACGATAACGCGAGGGTGACAGCGGCGGGTGTTTCATGACAGCCCCAATTCTGGTCTACGCGGCAAATCGACCAGAACAATATGGCCGCAAGGCGGCAAATAGGCAATCCGCCCTGCCCCGCTTCCGGCTGGCGCGCTTCTTGCTTCGGTTTGCACAGGTATCCTTCGGCGCTGCCCGGTGGGCGGACCGACGCATTACGTTTGTTAGCCAGTGCGGATCGGACCTGAGTCGAACTTTTTGCTGCAAACTATGTTGCAATTCGTAAGTGCCGGGGGAAAAACCGACGGAGATGCTGCCTTGCCGACACCCTTGCCGCGACCGCCCTGCGTCGCCCAAAAAAAGCGCTCGCGAGCGCGCACTGCCTTCGACTTCCTGTTCAACGCCACCCTGTTGGTAAGCGGGTTGATTTTCGCCTACGTCGTGCTGGTGCGCGAAGAGCAATACGTCCTCGGCCAGTCGGCCAGCCCGGATCGGACCATCGAGCAGACGGCGCACCGCAACGCGATCGATATGACCGGCGAGACCGAGGTTATTCCACCTTCAGATTGAGCTTACCGGCCGGTGCCAGCAGTCCGTAATGCAGCACCGCTTCGAAGCCGGGCATACCGGACTCTGAGAGGACTTATACCGCAATTCGAAACGCAAAAGCGCCACCATCCGGATCGGCCGGCGGGTGGCGCTTCGGTATTGATGTTCGGATCGATCGATTAATGGACGCTAGCGTGTCCGTTGTGCCGTAACCGTTCGATCTCGTCCTTGACCAGCAATTTCTTACGCTTGAGTTCCACGATTCTCAGGTCATCGACCGCGGGATGGGTCAGGCATTCGTTGATTTCTTGCTCGAGCGCCTGATGCTTTTTTTCAAGTTCCGCAAGGTGCGATTGCATCGACATCAATCATGTCTCCTCAATCAGTGGCTCCAAGACTAGATAAGTGTAGCTCAGACTCAACTCAAGAGCGACGGTACACTCGGCTTGGCGCTGCGGCAAACGGAAGCAAAGCCCTTGATCGGGCGGTATTTTCTCGATGCTTGAACGCGCTTGTGGAAAACGCGATAATTGTCGGGCTTAGCCGGGCCAGGGTGGCCGACCGGAAAAGCAAACTTGCGGTGGCGATCACGCAAAACGACGAACGCGAGTTGCGGGAGCAGTTGGCGCGCCTGCAGCAGGAGCACCGCGATCTCGATGCCGCGATCGCTGCCTTGGCGATGTCGCCGGGCTCCGACCTGATCCAGGTGCAGCGGCTGAAGAAGCGCAAACTGGTCTTGCGCGACAAGATCCGCGCGATCGAGGACCAGCTGACGCCGGATATTATTGCCTAGCAGACCGGTGCTATTGGCCGCGGCTCAAATGCCGGATTCGCCCGGCCAGAAGCAGGTTTCGTGGCCCTGGTAGACAAACAGCGTCGGCTGTTTGTCCGGCGCGGTTTCGCCCCAATGCACGATGTCGTCGGGGATGCGGCGCCACGTCTCGCCGTCGAGCCAGTACCACTCGTCGCCGGCGGTCGCGCGATTGACGCGGAACTGCGTGCGGACCACGTCGGCGTGCTCGCAGCAGCTCTTGAACGGAAAGCGCATCTGCGCCTTCCGCGTCAGCTCGGCATGCTGGTACCAGTCGCGAACGGTTTGCGGCGCGCTGGCGTATTCAGGTTTCCACCGCGCGTCGGCCTGACCGATCAATACGCCGGCCGACAAAGCGGCAATGCATAGAGCTCGAACGACGAACGATGGCATGCGGTCCCCCTGGCTGGCGCCGCGTGACCTGAAATTGAGAACCGATATGGTTAATAAACGGTAAAAGCCGCGGAAGGGCTCAAGCCGATCGGCGCTCGGCTTTTCGCGCGTACATTGCACGGTCTGCGGCATCGATGACTTCCTCCGGCGTGCTGCCGACGGTAAGCGATGCCACACCGATACTGGCCCCGATACGCAGCCCAGTCTCGCACTCGCCGATCTCCACTGCGCCGATCAGGCTTTCCAGGTCGCGCGCTTTATGGAACGCCTGCGCAGGTTCGAGGTTCCACAACAGCACGCCGAATTCGTCGCCGCCCAGCCGCGCCACGACGTCGGAGGCGCGCACATGGCCGGTCAACCCGCGCGCCACCGCCTTGAGCAGCTTGTCGCCGGTTGCGTGGCCATGCCGGTCGTTGATCGCCTTGAAGCCGTCGAGATCGATGAACAGCAGCGCCGCCTCGCCTTTGTACCGCTGCAGATAAGCGAGCGCGCGGCCGAGCTCGCGCTCGAAGCCGCGCCGGTTGAGGATGTCGAGCAGCGGATCGACGTCGGCACGGGCCTCGAGTTCGGCGATGCTGCGTTGCGCGCGGGCAAGCTCGGCCTTGAGCCGCTCGATTTCCGCCAGCAGCGGCGCCGGATTGCCGGTTTTCAAGTTATCGGGCTCGTTCGCGGCCACATGCCACCGCCATCCCGCCCGGATCAGACCTGCAGCGTATTGACCGTGCGGTTTTCGATCTCGCCGCGCACCCTGGCGTAAATCATCGGGTTACGCGCGGAGAGAATCTGCAAGGCCGCGAGCACCGCGTTCGCCGGCTCCAGCACCGTCATGACCGGCACCGCGCTCGGCGCCCGCAACGACGACCAGACGTCCTCCGGGAAATCCTTCGCGCTCGCCGGCACGGTAATGACCGGGATCGTGGACATCGCCGAGAGCACCGGTCCGGCTCCGTTGGAGCGGCCGATATTGGCGATCACCACCGTGTCGGGGATTTCATGGATCATGCGGGCGAAGATCGCGGCGCCGGCGACCGGCTCCTTGTGGATGGAGCAGGTGACGACCGTCATCAGGTCCTTGAGTTCGCCGAGCGCGTCGAAAAACGCGTCGGTCTTGTCCTTCTCCGAACCGCGCCAAAGGATGATGCGCTGGCGCGGCAGGCGGAATTGGCCGGTGATCTCGGCAACGCGCCGGTACTTGGCGGCCACGTCGTCGAGCGCGCCGCCGTCGCGGTAGACCTGCTTGTCGATATAACTGCCGCCCTCGATCACGCGCCAGGAATCGTTGTCGATCACGTCGGCGAGCAGCAGGTTGCCTTTGCTGTCGAAGCCGAATTCGACCTTGAGGTCGACCAGCCGGCCGCCTTCCAACTGCCAGGCCTTCTCCAGGGCCAGGAACGCCTGCCGCACGATGCGCCGCATTTCGGGAAAGAATTTTGCCTCGTCCTCGCGCGAATACACCGCGGACGTCGGTAGCACCAGAAACGGCTCCTGCCCCTGCAAGGGCTTGGCCGGATTGAACAGGTTGATCGTTTTGCCGTCGTCGGCGAACTGCATGAACGGGTCGTCGGCAACGAGCGGCTTGCCCTTCCAGTTCTTGTCCTTGGTCTTGAGATAAAATTCGACGATCGCTTGCGGGAACAACTGCCCCTTGGCGAGATGCGGATTGCGCTTGAGGTAAGAGCCGTGCGCCTCGCGCCGGATCACCACCTCATACGGCAGCATCGTGCAGTTGGGCGCGACGAAGGAGGCCGGCCCGTCCTGCTCGATGAAGGCAACCGGCAGGCCGCAGGCCTTGAGCAGGCGGAACACGTTGCAGGTGGTCAAGGTGGCGAGCCGGCCCTTGTCCGGAATGACGTCGTGCTTGGCGCCGTCGCCGGCCGTGATGTCGTCCTTGGCGATGACCGTCACCAGGCCGGAGTTGCCGTCGCGCAGATGGATCTTTTTGGTCTTGCCCTCGGTGACCAAGGCGCCGGCGGATTGCTTGGCGGTAAAAGGTTTTGACATCGGGGCGTCCACAGCCTGTTCCCGGCTTCAGGTTCATGGGGGAAATAATTACCCGACACCATACTATCTAGGGCAGGCAGGGCAACGA
>JBOHII010000251.1:0-6195 GCA_050725955.1 Pseudolabrys sp.
GTAGGCCGCCCCGAGCATGAGCGCCGCGCCGACGAAAACGCCCAAAACGAATTTCATGGTTGCCCCCCAAGGCTGCCGGCAAGGCCGGATAACGCCTGAAACATAGCGCGATTTTGGGCACTTTGGCGCGGGCGCCGGCCGGAATTTTTCCACCGGAATATTGTCACACGGCTGTGATCGGCCGATTCATAGACGATTCACTTGGAGGCCCTAGCTTCCCGGGTCTGGTTGGTGTTGCGTTATGATTTCCGTGGTCAACGGCTATGTCTGCACCTCGTCTTGCGACGCCGCGAGCGCGCGCGCCGGCAAAGACCCCAACGCGCCGCCCGGCACCCAGCCCGGGCAATCCGACAAATCCGATAAGGCTTCGGCATTCGGGGGCCAGCCGGCGACCGTGCTCGACGGTGCGCTTAAAGGCACCGTTTCCGCCGGCGCGGTTGCCCCGGCCGATGGTGCGCAGTCGTCGCAGCGGCCGGCGATAGACCTTCTGGCCGAGTGCGCGAGGGTGGCCGGCGCGGCCTGTGCGTGCTAAATGCCGCCGCATGCCAAGCCCTGACGATCTCAAACAGCTCGCACCGACCGGAACACTGCGCGGCGGCGTCGTGGTGTCGCCTGCACCATCCGCTTTTTTCGCCATCCGCGACGGCAAGGGCGAGGTGCGCGGCGTCACCCTCGATCTGCTGCACGCCTTCGCCGCCGCGCTGAAGCTGCCGCTGGCGCTGCAGGTCTTCGAGAACTCCGGCCAGGTGACCGACGCGGTGGCGAGCGGCGCCTGCGATCTCGGCTTCATGCCGCGCGACGCCGCGCGAGAGTCAAAGGTCGATTTCGGCCCAGCCTATTATTTTATTTCTAGCACCTATCTGGTGCCGGCCGGCTCGAAAATTCAGACCATCGACGAGGTCAACCGGCCGGGCATACGCATCGTCGCCATTTCCAACACGACCACTGCGCGCAGCGCCAGGCGCACCGCGCCCAATGCTTCCGTTGAGGAAGTGCCGAGCGTCGACCAGATGACCGAAATGGCGGCAGCGGGGCAGGGCGACGCCTTCGCGCTGTCGCATGACTCATTTGCCGGCCTGTTGCCGAAGCTGCCGGGCGCGCGCGTGCTCGCCGGTCAATTCCAGCAGACCGGCATCGCGGTGGCGGTGCCGAGAGGCCGCCCCGCCGCGCTCAAGATTGCCGGCGATCTCATCGAAGATGCCAAGAAATCCGGTCTGGTGCGACGCGCGCTCGACGCCGCCGGCTTCAGGGACGCGGAGGTCGCGCCGCCGGCGGGTTGAAGGGTGCGGACCGCGTTTCGCTTAAATAGTCACATCGTCACGATCACATTGCCGATCGTCCCGCGCTCCACCGCCTCGTGGGCGGCTGCGATGTCGGCCAAGGCATAAGTTGGCCGCGCGACCCGGTTCATCAGTTTGCCTTGCGCCAGCGCCCGGTTGATGGCGGAAACCGCATGCTCCCGCTCGCGGGTATCGAGCTCATAGACCAGGAAGAACTGTATCCGGATCGATTGAGTGAGGCAGAAGAAGGCCGGCAGGCTCGCGGTCCCCGCGCCGGTGCCGTATACGATAACGCTGCCTTTCGGGCGCAGCACGAACGGGATCAGCTTGGCGTTAGCGGCGAGATCCATCTCGATCACTGCGTCGACGCCGCGTTTGCCGGTAAGTTCCATCACCCGTTCGCCGACGTCCTCGCGCTTGTAATCGACGGTCTGATCGGCGCCGGCCTCGCGCGCCGCCACGGCCTTCTCGGGCGAGGAGACGGTGGCAAGCACGGTCGCGCCCAGCGCCTTGACGAACTGAATGGCGTATTGGCCGACCGAACCGGCGCCGCCGGCGACCAGCAGGGTGGTGCCCTTGTCGACACCGGCCAGCGTGACGGCATGGATTGCGGTCATCGCCGGGATACCCAAGCAAGCGCCGCCCTCGAAGCTTACTTTGTCCGGCAGCTTCACGGCCTGCGCTGCCGGCAGCGCGATATATTCAGCTGCGGTGCCGAAGGCGCGCTTCCATTGCCCGTTCCAAATCCAGACCCGCTCGCCCAGGCGCGCCTTGGCGATGCCATCGCCGACCTGGTCGATAACGCCGGCGCCGTCGCTCTGCGGGATCACCATCGGCCAGGCGATCTTGCGGGTGGAACCCTGGCGCAACTTGACGTCGGACGGGTTGACACCCGATGTGGCGAGCTTGACCCGCACCTCGCCGGGACCGGCTAGTGGTGTCTCGACGTCGCCGACGTGCAACACGTCGCGCGCCGCGCCGTTCTGGTCGTAGTAGGCGGCCCGCATGCGCAATCTCCCCGGCTGACCCGCGACAATATTACCCGCTGGCGTCCGTGATATGGAACCGAAACCCGGGTTTACGCACCATCCAAGCCTCACCATATACGCAAACAAAGAAGCCGGCTCACGTTCGGTGCGGGCGGAGCGCCTGGCTTTGTCAGCCAGCCAAATACGAGGTTCAATCATGCGATATCGTATCTTTAGCGGCCCAAAAGGCTCCGGTGAAATATCTCCTATCGCCAAGGAGCAGATGCTGTTCAAGGAATTCGCTGCGCTCGACGATGCCCTCTCATGGGCGCGTCATGTCGAGCGGGGCGATCGCGTCCCGTTGCTGCTCGAAGGCGATGACGGTACCCGCATGGACCGCCGCGCCATCGCAGACGCGTTGCGCGTCGGTGATCGCGAGCAGGTCGGCGGCCCGTTGCAGAGCTAAGGGGTCAAGGCGGCCCTTCGCAGGCGTTCAGCCGGCGAGCCGGGTCCATTCGGCGCGGGCGCGTTCGGTCAACCGTCCCCATTTGGTGCCGACCACGTCCCAATTGACCAGCGGTCGTTGCGCACTTGCTGACGTGTCGACCGCCAGGCGTGCGCTGTTGGCGTCATATAGATAAGCGCCGCCGACGGTCAAAAACGCACCAACAATGATCCCGAACAGGACTCGCATGTGACACCTCCGCATCCCCTGTCGCAAAACGCGCTTACGGAGGCACGGGTTCCATTGCAAAAGGCGGTTTATACGGCTGGTTGCGGCGGTTTCGGAAGAGCACCCCAGGACCCATCAAGGGTCGAAATCTTTGTTGTAAGCCTTTGAAAAGACTGATATACTATCTTAAGAATGTTCGCACGGCTGTAAAATAAACTGCTATGTTAATGTTATGAGTAGCCATTCCACCAAAACCGCCGGCCGGTCCTCCAAAACCAACCGGCGACCCGACAAAAAATCCGCTAAGAGTGCCGGCGCGGAGATCAAGAAGGCGTCGAAATCGGCTCGCCGCCCGGTCGGCAAGGCCGCGCGAGCGACTTCCGTCACGGTGATCCGCGCGCCCACTATCGCCCCCAAATCGGCCATCAAGTCGGCGGCCAAGATGGTTCGCACGCAGAGCCCACCGGTGCAGCCGGTGGAGGGGCATGACATTGGGATTATGGCGCACAAGTACCGGGTCGGCGAAACCGTGTACTATACCTCGCCGACATTTGGCCGCGCCGCTGCCACCGGCAGCTATACGGTGGTTAAGCTGCTGCCGTCGGAAGGCGACGACTACCAGTATCGGATCAAGAGTTCCGGCGAAGCTTTCGAGCGCGTCGCTAAGGAAAGCCAGCTCGATCGTATCTGAGCCACCTGCGGCGAAGTTGGACGACCGCGATTTTGCCGTCACCATCGACTATGATGCGCGAGGAATAACGCAGGAATTACTGCAGAGGGGATCCTATGCCGATCTTCATCACGCAAGGCCGCTACACCCGCGAAGCCATCAAGGGCATGATCGTCAAGCCGGAGGACCGCGCCGACGCGGTCGGCCGCATCATGGCCAAGGCGGGCGGTAGGCTCATCGGTTATTACGTCACCTTCGGCGAGTACGATTTTCTTTGCATCGGCGAAATGCCGAGCGAGACCCAGATGGCCGCGGTGCTGCTCGCAACCGGCAGCGGCGGCGGCATCACCAATCTACGCACTACCCTGGCAATGTCCTCGATAGAAGCCAAGGGCGCCTTTGCGGCGGCGGGCGATTTGGCGCCGGGCTTCAAGTCGGCCGGCGGGACATGATCCTAAGTTACGTAAGGAACAACCAAGAAAATCCCGCCGTCTTTGCCGGCCTGAACAAAAATCTCAAGGGAGTAAGTCTATGCGCGTCGTTCTGCGTTTGATTGCGTTGCTGTTCCCGGTACTGCTGGCGCTGCCGGCCGCGGCCGAGACCTATCCGAGCCGCACAGTCCGGTTGATCGTGCCGTTCGGCGCCGGCGGACCGGCCGACGTCTATGCCCGCATCCTGGCCCAGCACCTGTCGGAGGAAGCCAAGCAGACTTTCGTGGTCGAGGACCGCCCCGGTGCCGGCTCATTGATCGGTACCGATGTGGTCGCGAAAGCGGCGCCCGACGGCTACACGCTGCTGGTGATGTCGAACACCCATACTACTAACGAGTCGCTGATGCCGAATAAGCCGTATAAGTTGATGCGCGATTTCGTGCCGGTGGCGACCATCAATTATTCCGACCTGTTGATGGTGGTGCACCCCTCGGTACCGGCGAAGACCGTGGCGGAATTCATCGCGCTGGCCAAGAAGAATCCCGGCAAGCTCAATTATGCCTCCTCAGGCCCTGGCACGCCCTACCACATGGCTGGCGAGCTGTTCAAAGCCATGAGCGGCACCGACATCGTGCACGTGCCGCACAAAGCCTCCGGCGATATGCGTAACAGCGTGCTGTCGGGCAATGTGCAAATGATGTTCGACGCCATCACCGTCATGTCGCAGATGGCCAAGGCCGGCAAAGTGCGCGCGCTCGCCACCAGCGGCAAAGCGCGCAATCCGCTAACCCCCGACCTGCCAACCGTCGGCGAGACGGTAACCGGCTATGAATCGATCATCTGGCTCGGCTTGATGGCGCCGACGGGCACGCCCAAGGAGGTCGTCAGCTTCCTCAATAGCTCGATCAACAAGGTGATCGAACTGCCAGCGGTGAAAGAGGCCTGGCTCAAGCAGGGCGCCATTCCGCTGGTGAAGACGCCGGAGGAATTCGATGCCTATCTGCGCAAAGACATTGAGAAATGGGCCCATGTGGTAAGTGTGTCCGGGGCTAAGATTCAGTAGCGCAAAAGCCGGAGGCCTATGCCGATCACCAACGAGGCGGGGCTGAGCTGGGGACGCCGTCTGCTGCCGCCGATCGCGGCGGCGGCGGTGGCAGCCCTCGCGCTGGTGTTCATCGGCGAACAGTTCGAACGTGGCGCCGAGCGGCGCGCTCTGACGCTACGCTACGCGGAATTGACCACCCAGGCGCTGGCGCCGGGTTCCACGCTCGCCTGCCTCGACGGCGCCATTGGCGAAACCGTGGAGAATGCCTGCGAGAAAGCGGTATTCGCCAGTCCGCAGAGCACCGCCAGCGCGGTTGCCTACACGGCGGCGCGGTTGACACTGCTCGCCGACACGGTCGCCCTCAGCCGCCAGAGGGATTCCGATTTCCGCGAAACGATGGCGCCGCTGCGCCGCGCCATCGAACTCGACCGCTTTGGCATAGCCGCCCACGTACTGGCCGTGCGCGATAGCTGCACCGCCGACCGTTGCGCGGCCTTTGCCCTGCTCAACGACGCTAATGTGATCAAATCCAACCTTAAGGCGCAGGTGTTTGACCAATATGTCTCGCGTTATGCGGGGTCTTGGGAAAAGTCCGAGCCGGTGGCCGAAAAGCCGCCGCCGGCCCCAGCGCCCGCGCCGGTCGTCAGCTTGCCGAACCCGCCGGCCAATAAGCCAATGTCGAGCAAATATAGTTTCCCCTCGGCTGCCTCGATCCCGGCGATCAGCATCATGAATAGCGAGCCGCCACGTCCGAAAGCTGGAACCGAAGCGCTGGCCGCGCAACCAGCTCCGCCGGCCGGCGATCACGTGCCGGTGCCGCCGAAGCGGCCGCAACCCCAGGCGGCCTCGCCGCCGGTGCATTAGGATGGGCGCACGCTGACGCCGGGTCCTGTCATGTTCAAATCCGTCCTGATCGCCAATCGCGGCAAAATTGCTTGCCGCATCATCCGCATCGCCAGGCGGCTTGGCCTGCGCACGATCGCGGTCCATTCGGAAGCGGACAGTCACGCGCTGCATTTGCGGCTCGCCGACGAGGCGCATGCGATCGGTCCGGCGGCGGCCGCCGAAAGCTATCTGCGGATCGACAGGCTGATCGCGGTCGCCAAGGCAGCGCGCGCGGAATGTATC
>JBOHII010000252.1:0-7717 GCA_050725955.1 Pseudolabrys sp.
GAGAAAATCCGAATCGAAAAAACCGCCCACGTCCGGGCCTTTTCAGCGAAGACTGGCGGAGAGGGAGGGATTCGAACCCCCGATACCCTTGCGGGTATGCCGCATTTCGAGTGCGGTGCATTCAACCGCTCTGCCACCTCTCCGAAGCCCGAAAAGGGCCTAAAAAAGCCCGCTTTGGACGCGGCTATCTAACCAAGCAGGCCAAGACAGACAAGGGTCGGCCGGCGTATATTCCGCGCCCTGAATGGGAGCCGGCCGCAGCCCGGCGCAACGATGCCCGACGGCCTGAAATTCGACAGCATCCGCAAGCAACTGCCCGGCATTCTGCTGACGCTGTGCATGGTCGCAGCCGTCACGACGTTCGTCTATTTCGTCATCGTGGAAACCGGGCTCGGTCACGGTTCGGTGGTCTACATCATCCCGGTTGTCATCGCCGCCACGCGCTGGGGCATCGGGCCGGCGATCGTCGCCGCCGTCTGCGGGGTGCTTGCCTCCGCGTTCTTCTTCTACCAGCCGCTTTACAGTTTCCGCATCAAGGACCCGCACGAGGTCCTCAATCTGATCCTCTTCATCTTCGTCGCAGTGTTGGTGGGCCAACTCGCCACCCGGCTCAAGCGCCAGTTGGAAACGGCGCGCCAACGCGAGATCGATTTGCGCGACCTCTACGCCTTCTCGCGGCGGCTGGCGGTGGCGTTCGACGTGTCCGACATTCATGCCGCGATCGAAGATCACCTCGCCACCGTCATGCAGCGCAAGGTCGCGTTGTTCGCGAGCGGGCGCGAGGCTTCCGCCTCGAGCGGACGCCGCGCCGGCGTCACGGTCCCGCCCGCAGTCCTTACCGAGGTGACGGAGGTTGCCTCCGGGCGGCGCGACGGCAACAGCGGAGCCATGGTGACCGCCGACAGCGGCGAAATCTGGCTCATTCGCGCGGTGTCACCCAAGAGCTCGGAGTTCGGCGTCATCGCCATCAATTTCGGCCACGAAACGCAGGCAAGCTCGACCGAGTTGCGCGTGCGCGTCGACGCGGTGCTGGCCGACGCCACGGCGACGCTGGAGCGGCTCGGCGTCGCGCATGCCATCAGCGAGGCGCGCATGCGCTCGCAGACCGAGCTGTTGCGCGAGGCGCTGATCGGCTCGGTCAGCCATGAATTGCGCACGCCGCTCGCCTCCATTCTCGGCGCCGCCACGGTGCTGAGCGCCGCGCCGGCGCTGGCCAACGAAAAGAAACTGCGCGCGCTGGTGCACGACGTGCGCGACGAGGCTGAGCGGCTCAACAACGACATCCAGAATCTGCTCGACGCCAGCCGCATCTCGAGCGACGGCATCAAGCCGCATATCGAATGGGCCGACCCCGCCGACATCGTCAATTCGGCGATCGAGCGCTGCCGCCGCCGCCTGTCGGAACGGCGTCTCGTGCTCAATATGCCGGGCGATCTGCCGCTCATCCACGTCGATCCGGTGCTGGTGCAGCAGGCGTTGGTGCAGATCTTCGACAACGCGGTGAAATACTCCGGTCCGGGCTCGCAGATAACGGTGGCCGCGCGCGCGCGCGACGGCCGCATGATCCTGAGCGTCGGCGACGAAGGCGCCGGACTGACCGCGGCCGAGCAGTCGAAGATTTGGGACCGCTTCGCACGCGGCGACCGTCACGCAGTCACCACCAGCGGTTCCGGCCTCGGTCTGTGGATCGCCAACGCTTTCATTGCCGCCAACAGCGGCAAAATCAACGCCATCAGCGAGGGCCCGGGCTCGGGCACCACGGTGGCAATCGAACTCCCGGTCGCGCAAGCTGCCGTCCGGCAACTCGAAAGTGACGCAGATGACTGAATCCTCCCCGATCGTGCTCATCGTCGACGACGAGATTCAAATCCGCCGCTTTTTGCGCACTGGCTTCGAACTCAACGGCTTTGTGGTGCATGAGGCCGGCACCGGCGCCGAGGCGATTCGCTCGGCCACGCTGCGGCCGATCGACTTGGCGATCGTCGATCTCGGCCTGCCCGACATGGACGGCTCCGAAGTCGTCGAGCGTATCCGCTCCTGGTCGAGCGTGCCGATCATCGTGCTCTCGGTGCGCTCGACCGAAGCGCAGAAGGTGCATTTGCTCGAGCTCGGCGCCGACGATTACGTGGTCAAGCCGTTCGGAATGGCGGAACTGCTGGCGCGCGTGCGCGTGGCGTTGCGCCGCCAGATGCGCGCGGTCTCCGGCGAGCCGACGGTCAAGGTGGGCCCGCTCATCATCGATCTCGCCGCCCGCGCCGTCACGCTCAACGGCACACGGCTCACATTGACGCCGAAGGAATACCGGCTGCTGCAAGTGCTGGCCCAGCACGCCGGCAACGTGGTCACGCACCAGCATTTGTTGAAAGAAGTGTGGGGTTCGATTCACGTGCACGACACGCATTATCTGCGCATTTTCGTGCGTAAGCTGCGGCAGAAGATCGAGCCGCACCCGGATTCGCCCAAGATCCTGGTGACCGAGTTGGGCGTCGGCTACCGGCTGGCGCAGTCGGGCAGCGATGCCGACAACGGCGCCTACGCCACCGCCGAGGCTTCGGCCAAGAGCGAGAGTTAGAGCGAGGGTTAGAGTTCGCGGCCGATTTTGCGGTCGAGCGAGTACGGACCGCCGCCGCGCAGCGCAATCGCCAGCGCCGCAAAGCCCCACAGCAGCGTGTATTCGTAGCCCTGGTGCAGCCAGGAAAAGCCGTGCTTCCAATAATGGTCGAAGGTGAGCACGCCCATCTCGATCGCCACCGCCGCCGCAAAAAAGCGGGTGAACAGGCCGAACGCGATGCAGATTCCGCCGACGAACTCCACAAAAATTAGCAGCAACGCCAGCGCGACACCGTAATCGTAGCCGTCGTGCACCAGATTGGCCGCCTGGGCCGCCGGTCCGCGCAGTACTTTGCCCCAGCCGTGCACGACCAGGTCCCAGCCGACTCCGATCCGCAGCAACGGCCAGGCCAGAGGAACCACGATGCGATAAAACGGCTCGAGGAACGGCAGCAGCGGGCGCGGTTCGCGCGTGCCTTCTGGCATGAGGGTTTCTCCCGGCGGCAAGGCGATAAGACTAGCACGGCGCCGCCGCGCGCCGGCTGTCGGACCGGGCTCGGAATCGGTGCCATTTCTTGACATCCGGCACCCTTCCCCGCCATAAGCTTGGCCGTCGCGGGCCATTCGGTCCGCGTGCTTTTTCAGGGGCCCCTTAAGCCCTTAGAAACACACGAAAAACCGACTGAAAGAAGCCGGTCCGGAAGCCTCCGAGCACCGGGGTCGAACACGAGGGAAGAACGATGTTCGCAGTCATCAGAGCCGGCGGCAAACAGTACCGGGTGGCCGCCGAGGATGTGATCCGCATCGACCGGGTAACCGGCGAGCCGGGCCAGGTCGTCGAATTCGGCGAGGTGCTGGTGCTGGGCGGCGACGCGCCGGTCATCGGCACGCCAACCGTGGCCGGGGCCTGCGTTGCCGGTGAGGTGCTGCAGCACACGCGCGGCGACAAGGTGATCGCCTTCAAGAAGCGCCGGCGCAAAAACTCGCGCCGCAAGCGCGGTTACCGCCACGAGTTCTCGGTGATCCGCATCACCGAGATTCTGACCGACGGCGCCAAGCCCTCGAAAGAGGCAAAACCACGGCCCAAACGCGAGCCCAAGGCCAAAGCCGAAGCCGCTCCCGCAGCGGATGCGGCCGCCGAGGCAACCCCGGCCGCGCCCAAGGCAAAGGCCAGGAAACTCGCCGCGAAAAAGCCGGCCAAACCGGCCACAAAGTGCAAGAAAAAGTGAGATGATTCCTTCACGGAATCGGTGTAGACAGATCGCGAGTTAAAGAGAGCAGTCATGGCGCACAAGAAAGCAGGCGGATCTTCCCGGAACGGCCGCGATAGCGCGGGCCGCAGCCTCGGCTTGAAGAAAGCCGGCGGCGAGATCGTGCTCGCCGGCAATATCCTGGCGCGCCAGCGCGGCACGACGTGGCATCCAGGCCGCAACGTCGGCATCGGCAAGGATCACACGCTGTTCGCGCTCGTCAAAGGAAAGGTTTCGTTCGCTACCAAAGCCAAAGGCCGCACCTACGTATCGATTGTTCCGATGACGGAGGCTGCGGCCGAGTAAGACGGTAGACCAAAATCGAGGTCCGCCGGTCATTCAGTCGAACCGGCGGGGCCTTCAGGGCTTCGAGAGGGGGAGACGGGTGACCGGCTCCCCCTCTTCGCATTTCAGCGCGGATGACCCGCGTTGCAACCTGGAGCCCGTGCCATGACACTGCTGGAACGCATACCAAGAGAGACCTTCCACGAGGCCAGTATCCCCGTCCTCGAGACCAAGCGGCTTGCCCTGCGCGCGCCGCGTCTTGAGGACGCTAAAACGGTAGCGATGCTCGCCAACGATCGTCGCATTGCCGAAAACACCGCGCGCATTCCGCATCCGTACAAGATGTCGGATGCCGAGAGTTTTATCGGCGGCGCCAACAAGTCGGGCGAGGCCGCGTTCCTGATCACGCTGCGCGACAAGACCGTGATCGGCGCCTGCGGGTTGTTCATGCAGGAGGAGACGCCGGAGCTCGGCTACTGGCTCGGCGTCGAGCATTGGGGCCAGGGCTATGCCACCGAGGCGCTGCATGCGGTGATCGACTACGCCTTCACCGATCTCGCGCACGAGGCGTTGCAGGCGGGCGCGCGCGTCACCAACCCGGCCTCGCGCCGGGTGCTGGAGAAGTCCGGCTTCCAGTGGACCGGCGTCGGCCTCTACCGCATCAACGCCATCAAGTCGTCGGCGCCGATCGACCGCTTCCGGCTTGAGCGCGGCATCTGGTCGGCCCTGAAAAGCTGGGGGCGGTCGAAAAAAGTGATGTGATTTCATCTCCCTCCCCCCGAAAGGGGGAGGGAAAGCCACTGGCGCCCGGGCGCGGCTTGCGCAAATATCCCGCAAAATAAAGTCAACGGAGGACGCCATGGCCTACGACCTCGACCAGTTCATCGCCGATTGCAAAAACGCGCTGGCGCGCGAGCCCGGCCCCGCGGGCCGCGAACAGGTGCGCGCCAATCTCGAGCGCCTGCTCGCCAACCCCGATTTCATCCGCGCCTATGCCGGCGACGACCAGCCGACCGGCGTCAAGGTGCTGTACGAAGACCCCAAGCTCGGTTTTCAGGTTCTCGCCCACATCATGGGCCAAGCGCGCGTTTCGCCGCCGCACGACCACGGCGCCTCCTGGGCGATCTACGGCCAGGCCAGCCAATACACCGACATGATCGAATGGGACCGCGAGGATAACGGCGCCGACCCCAAGCATGCCGAGCTGAAGCCGGCAAAGAAATATCGCCTGACGCCCGGCAAAGCCGGCATCTACCAGAATGGCAAGATCCACTCGATTGACTATCCCGACCACGCGCGCTTCATTCGCGTCACCGGCACCAATCTCGACAAAATTCCGCGTATCAAGATCGACCTCAAGACCGGCGAAGTTGCGCAGATGGACACGGGTTCGCAGTCGTAGCCCTGCGCTTGCCACCGACCCCCGCCATGCTTCGTCCGCTAAGCCCCGCCGCCGTCAAGGCGATGCTCCTCGACGGAGGGGAACTGGCGCCGATCGACCTGCGCGAGGAGCTGATTTTTTCGCGCAATCACTTGTTGTGGGCGTGCAATGCGCCGCTGAGCCGGCTCGAACTGCACTTCGCAGCACTGGTGCCGCGCAAGACGACGCGGATCGTCCTCATCGACGACGATGACGGCTTGGCGCAGCGTGCCGCCGCCATTCTCGCCCGCGCCGGCTATGGCGACCTGTCGTATCTCGCCGGCGGCAACGCCGCCTGGGCCGCCGCCGGCTTCGAATTGTTCTCCGGCGTGCATGTGCCGAGCAAGGCGTTCGGCGAATTCATCGAGCACGCGAGCCACACGCCCAGCATCGGCGCCGACGAGCTCAATGCGCATATGCGCGGCGGCGCCGACATGGTGGTGCTCGACAGCCGGCCCTACGACGAGTATTCGCGCATTTCCATTCCGACCGGCATCAACGTGCCGGGCGCCGAATTGGTGCTGCGCGTGCACGACCTTGTGCCCTCGCCCGACACGTTGATCGTGGTCAATTGTGCCGGCCGCACCCGCAGCATCATCGGCGCGCAATCGCTGATCAATGCCGGTGTGCCCAACAAGGTGGTGGCGCTGCGCAACGGCACCATGGGCTGGCATCTTGCCGGGCTCGCTTGCGATCACGGCCAAGCCAAACGCGCACCGGAGTTAAGCGGGCCCGGCCTCGCCTGGGCGAAAGGCAAAGCCGGCGACTTGGCGCGCCGCTTCGGCGTCGCGCGCATCGACCGCGCCACCCTCGACGCATGGCGCAACGACGGTTCCCGCACGCTTTATATTTTCGACGTGCGCGATCCGGCCGAATATGCGGCCGGGCATTTCCCCGGCGCGATCTCGGCCCCCGGCGGGCAACTGGTGCAGGCGACCGATCTTTACGCCGGTACGCTCGGCGCGCGCATTGTCTTGAGCGACAACAACGAGGTGCGCGCGGTGATGACCGCGTCCTGGTTCAGGCAGATGGGTTGGAAGGACGTCGCCGTGCTGCCGGAATCAGGCGAGGAAACGGATGCGCCCGCCGATCGCGTGCTCGGCACGGCGCCGATGGACGCAAGCGTTGAATTCTCCGACGTACTGGCGATCGACAACGTCAACGTCATCGACCTATCGCGCAGCCCGAACTACCGGAAGGGCCACATCCCCGGCGCCTGGTTCGCCATCCGCTCGCGGCTTGACCGAGCGCTGCCGAACATCGCCTTACGCAAAATGATCGTGCTCACCTGCGAAGACGGCGCGCTGGCCGGCCTTGCCGTCGAGGAAGCGCGCGCGCTCACGCACCTTCCGGTACGCTGGCTGCGCGGCGGCAACGCGGCCTGGGCCGCCGCCGGATTTCCGCTCGCAACCGACGCCAAGCTGGCGGACGAACCGCTCGACGTCTGGCTCAAGCCCTATGAGCGGCCGGGCGACCCGAAGGCGGCGATGAACGAATATCTGTCGTGGGAAATGGACCTCTTGGACCGCATCAAGCGCGACGGCACCACGCATTTCAGCGCCCTAGGGCCCGCGCAAGCCGCCTCGGCGTAGTTGACATTTGTATAGACAAATGCCTATTTACGATCCATGGGTGTCGCCACCGACGGTTTCGACTGGGACGCCGGCAATCGGGACAAGTGCCGAAAGCACGGACTTTCGATTGAGCAGATCGAATTCCTCGTCAGCCATGCCGAAACCTTGATCGTCCGCGACGTCAAGAATTCGGCGACTGAGCCCCGCTTCATCGCAATTGGCCGAACCCTCGAAGGCCGGTTTGCCTTCGTCGCTTTCACACCGCGGACGCGCGACGGCGAAACGCTGCTACGGCCGATCAGCGCGCGCTATATGCACAAGAAGGAAATAGCGAGATATGAAAAAGAAAGTTCCACACTTTAAGACCGATGAGGAAGCCGAGGCGTTTCTCGAGCAGGACCTCACCGACTATTTGCATGCCGGCAACTTCAAGCCGATGCATTTCGAAATTCGGCCGAAAGAAAAAAGCATCAACTTGCGAATATCCGAGGATCTGCTCGCGGTCGTACGTGAGAATGCCAAGCGCGAGGGCGTTCCTTATCAGCGTTATATCCGCCATCTGATCGAACGCGGAATAACCGCGCCGAAGCGAACCAAAGCGAAAGCCGGCTAATCGAATGAAATTCCTCGACGAAGCC
>JBOHII010000253.1:0-4223 GCA_050725955.1 Pseudolabrys sp.
CTTCCAGGCCGCTGCCGATGGCGTCGCCGCCCTTGCCGGTGGCAAAGGCGCTGCGCCAGCCCAAGCCTTGGTCTTCTAAAGACGCGCCTTCCGGCGGCAGCCCGACGTGCGAGGCGCCAGCGGCGCCGTGGGTCTTGCCGAAGGTGTGGCCGCCGGCGATCAGCGCGACGGTCTCCTCGTCATTCATCGCCATGCGGAAGAACGTCTCGCGGATGTCCTTGGCCGCAGCGATCGGATCGGGTTTGCCGTTCGGCCCCTCCGGATTGACGTAGATCAGGCCCATCTGCACCGCGCCGAGCGGCTCGCTAAGCTGACGTTCGCCGCTGTAGCGTTCGTCGCCGAGCCAGGTGCCTTCGGGACCCCAGTAGAGTTCTTCCGGTTCCCACACGTCGGCGCGGCCGCCGGCGAAACCGAAGGTCTTGAAGCCCATCGAGTCGAGGGCGACGTTGCCGGCGAGAACCATCAGGTCGGCCCAGGAAAGTTTCCTGCCGTATTTCTGCTTGATCGGCCACAACAGCCGGCGCGCCTTGTCGAGGTTGGCGTTGTCCGGCCACGAGTTGAGCGGCGCGAAACGCTGCTGTCCGGCACCGGCACCGCCGCGGCCGTCGGTGATGCGGTAGGTGCCAGCGCTATGCCACGCCATGCGGATGAACAGTCCGCCATAGTGGCCGAAGTCGGCCGGCCACCATTCCTGCGATTCCGTCATCAAGGCATTGAGATCCTCGATCACGGCTTTCAGGTTGAGGCTCTTGAATTCCTTGGCGTAGTCGAACGCCTCACCCATCGGATCGGACAGGGATGAGTTGTGGTGGAGAGCGCTGAGGTCCAGCTGATCCGGCCACCAGTCGCGATTACGAAAACTCGTGTGCATGACCGGGCATTTGCCGGCGCTCTTGTCGTCGGTCTTTGCGTCCATGATTTCCTCCGATGTTCTGCGATTTTTGTTGCCTGGCTTTCATTTAAACGACCCGGCACCATCAGGTCTAATCGTATTGAATGGTGGTATCGATAAGCCTACCTTATCGGGATGATCACCTTGCGCCAGCTGCGCTATCTCTCCTCGCTCGCCCGCCATCGGCATTTCGGGCGGGCGGCGGCCGACTGCGCGGTGACCCAGCCGGCGCTGTCGATGCAAGTGCGCGAGCTCGAGCGCGCGATCGGCGCCGAGCTGGTCGAGCGGCGGCCGGGCGAGATCGCACTCACCGACACCGGGCTGGACGTTGCCGCGCGTGCCGATGAGATTCTCGCCGCCACCCGCGACCTCGTCGATTTTGCCCGCCACAGCGATCTGCTCAGCGGGCCGCTCCGCCTCGGCATCATCCCGACGCTGGCGCCTTATGTTTTGCCGCGCGTGCTGCCGGTGCTGCAGACGAAATATCCGCGCCTGCGGCTCGAAGTGCGCGAGACGCAGACCAAGCTGCTGCTCGAGGAACTCGCCCGCGGCGAACTCGACGCCGTGATGCTGGCGCTGCCGGCGGAGGGCGCCGACGTGGAGACGCAAGCGCTGTTCGACGACGCTTTCCTGCTGGCGGTGCCGGCGACCGACGCGCGGCCGGCGCGCGGCAAGGTCGGCGTCGAGGACGTCGATCAAAGCCGGCTGATCCTGCTGGAAGAGGGCCACTGTCTGCGCGACCAGGCGCTGGCGTTTTGCGCCGCACCGCGCCGCGATGCGCCGGCAGGCCTTGGCGCCACCTCGCTTGCCACCGTGATGCAGATGGTGGCGAACGGCTACGGCGTGACGCTGTTGCCGGCGGTCGCGGCGGAGACGGAAGCGCGCGATGCGCGGGTGAAGCTGTTGCGTTTTGCCGCGCCCGAGCCGGCACGCAGCATCGGCTTGGCGTGGCGGCGCACGTCGCCGCGCAAGCAGGATTTCGAGGCGCTGGGGAGAATTGTCACGCAGGCGCTGGGCAAGGCGGTCTCAAAAGCGCGCCAATAAAAAGGGCGGCCGCGCGGGCCGCCCTCATCTTTTCTTGTCCCGGACGCGGGGCAGCGCGCTGGCGGTGCACCGCTGATCCGGGACCTTTCCAATACCGGAATTTGTAACGGTCCCGGTTCTGCAGCGCACCACTTCGCGGTGCGCTGCGCCCGGGACACTTCGTGTCACTCCGCCGCGCCGGCGCCGGCGGCGGCTTGCGGCTCGGCCGGTTTATGCTTGGCTTCGAGATCCTCGCCGGTCGTCTGATCGACCGCCTTCATCGACAGCCGCACCTTGCCGCGCTCGTCCATGCCGAGCAGCTTCACCTTCACCTTGTCGCCTTCCTTAACCACGTCGGTGACCTTATTGACGCGGTGCGCGGCGAGCTGGCTGATGTGCACCAGGCCGTCTTTGGCGCCGAAGAAGTTCACGAAAGCGCCGAAGTCCATCACCTTGACCACGGTGCCGTCGTAGATGACGCCGGGCTCCGGATCAGAGGCGATCGACTTGATCCATTTGATCGCCGCGGCGATCGAATCCGCATCGGCCGAGGCGACCTTCACCGAGCCGTCGTCCTCGACGTTGATCTTGGCGCCGGTCTTCTCGACGATTTCGCGGATCACCTTGCCGCCGGTTCCGATCACTTCCCTGATTTTGTCGGTCGGGATCTTGAACGACTCGATGCGCGGGGCGTATTCGCCGAGTTCGCCGCGCGCCGAATTGAGCGCTTTCGCCATCTCGCCAAGAATATGCAGGCGGCCGTCTTTCGCCTGGCCAAGCGCCACCTTCATGATCTCCTCGGTGATGCCGGCGATCTTGATGTCCATCTGCAGCGAGGTGACGCCGACTTCGGTGCCGGCCACCTTGAAGTCCATGTCGCCGAGATGATCCTCGTCGCCGAGGATGTCGGACAGCACGGCAAAGCGCTTGTCTTCGAGAATGAGCCCCATGGCGATGCCGGCGGTCGGGCGCTTGAGCGGTACGCCGGCATCCATCAGCGCCAGTGAAGCGCCGCAAACCGAGGCCATCGACGAAGAACCGTTCGACTCGGTGATCTCGGACACCAGACGGATGGTGTAGGGAAACTCTTCTTTCGAGGGCAACATCGGATGGATGGCGCGCCAGGCGAGCTTGCCATGACCGATCTCGCGGCGTCCGGGCGCGCCCGTGCGGCCGGTTTCGCCCACCGAATAATGCGGGAAGTTGTAGTGCAGCATGAACGTTTCTTTGTACGTCCCTTGCAGCGCGTCGATGAACTGCTCGTCCTCGGATGTGCCGAGGGTGGCCACCACCAGCGCCTGGGTCTCGCCGCGAGTGAACAGCGCCGAACCGTGCGTGCGCGGCAGCACGCCGACTTCGGCAATGATCTGGCGCACGGTTTTGACGTCGCGGCCGTCGATGCGCTTGCCGGTGTCGAGCACATTCCAGCGCACGATCTTGGCTTCCAGCTCCTTGAACACGCCGGCCACGTGCAGCTTGTTGTAGTCCGGGTTGTCGGCGCCGGCCGGGAAGAAGTGCTCCATCACCTTCTTCTTGACGGCGGCAACAGCGTCCTGGCGGTCCTGCTTTTTGACGATCGCATAGGCGGCGCGCAGGTCCTTCTCGGCGAGGCCGAGGATTTCCTTTTCCAGCGCCTTGTTGTCGGTGACGGCGAGATCGCGCGGCTCCTTGGCCGCTTTTTCGGCCAACTTGATGATCGCCTCGATCACCGGTTGCATATGCCTGTGGCCGAACATCACGGCGCCGAGCATGATGTCCTCGGATAGCTCCTTGGCTTCCGATTCCACCATCATCACGGCGTCTTGCGTGCCGGCGATGACGAGATCGAGCTGGGTTTCCTTCATCTCGTCGAGCGTCGGATTGAGCACATACTCGTTATTGACGAAGCCGACGCGGGCGCCGCCGATCGGGCCCATGAACGGCACGCCGGACAGCGTCAGCGCGGCGGAGGCGGCGACCATGCCGAGAATATCGGGGTCGTTCTCCTGCTCGTGCGAGAGCACGGTGATGGTCACCTGCGTGTCGCAGCGCCAGCCTTCGGCGAACAGCGGACGGATCGGACGGTCGATCAGGCGCGAGGTCAGCGTGTCCTTTTCGGTCGGACCGCGCTCGCGCTTGAAGAAGCCGCCGGGAATGCGGCCCGCCGCATAATATTTTTCGGTGTAGTTGACGGTGAGCGGCAGGAAGTCGATGCCTTCCTTCGGCTGCTTGGCCGCGACGACGGCGGCGAGCACCGTGGTGTCGCCGTAGGTGGCAATCACGGCGCCGTCAGCCTGGCGCGCGATCCTGCCGGTTTCCAGGGTTAGCT
>JBOHII010000254.1:0-5643 GCA_050725955.1 Pseudolabrys sp.
CGCGCGGTGTCACCCACGAGAGCGGCCACTTCCACCAGATTTGCCGCCGCGACCATCCCCAACCCTATCGCCGGTACCGGAAGCACATCAATCGAAAACAGTTCGGCATGTGCCGAACCGTTCGCGCGAGACAATTTGCGAATCTCGCAGCAAGAATGCGCTTTAGCCCCCGTCGAGCAAGGGCGCTCACGATTGGCATGGAGGTTGAGATGGTCGCCTATTGGGTCGCGCGCTCGAAGGTCAACAACCCCGATCAGTACAAGAAGTACGCCGACCTGGTACCGGACATCCTGCAAAAGTTCGGCGGCAAGTTCCTGGCGCGCGGCGGCAAGTTCAAGATCCTCGAGGGCCCGGAGAAATTCCACCGCTTCATCGTCATCGAGTTTCCGAGCTTCGAGAAGGCGGTCTCCTGCCACGAATCGCCCGAGTATCTTGAGGCCGCGGCGCACCGCAAGAGGGACAATGCGGGCGAGTTGGAGATCGTCATCGTCGAGAGCGTCTAAGCCCGGCGACCGGTCATGTTGATCCACACCCTTTATTTCGAGCAAGCAAGCATCATTGCTGCTGTTGTTTGCAGCTTGATCGCCGCCGGCCTCCTGAAGGGGACAATCGGGGTCGGCATGCCAGTCGTCGCACTACCGCTGCTGTCGTTGTTCATCGACATCAAATCAGCAGCCATGCTGCTGAGCATGCCTTTGATCTTCAGCAACTTGCCGCAGGCGCTGGAGGGCGGAAAGACCGGACGGTGCCTCATGCAATTGATGCCGGTAATTCTCGGCATGATTCCCGGCCTCTTCCTCGGAGTTCGAGTCCTGTTGGCGCTCGATTCGAACGCTGCAAAGATTATCGCAGGCCTAGTGCTAATGGGTGTCGGCGGTGTCACGCTGCTCGCGCCGAAGCTGCAGCTTCAGTCTCGCTTGGTTTTACCAGCCGGCATCACATTCGGATTTTTTGGTGGAATTCTGGGAGGCATCGCAGCAATCGCGGGACCGATTGTTTTCATATTTCTGCTTGCAAAGGGACTGCGCGGAAAAGCGTTCACCAAGGAGGCATCGCTGTATCTCGTCGTTTCCGCCGGCTTGCTGGCAATTCTTCTGACGGCCAGCCGCCAGTTCAATTGGCTTGACGTTTCAGTCTCGACGGCTGCGACGTTGCCAGTCGAGCTCGGCATGTACGTCGGACAACATATGCGCGATAAAATTGGACCTGAGACATTCAAGAAGCTGGTGTTGCTCGCGGTCATTGCCGCGGGCGCCGAGTTGCTGCGACAGGGTTTCTTGGTTTGACGGTCTTGCCGATGCCGCTGAAGTTGATTCGTCAGATGCCGCCGCAGCGTCGCGAAGGCCGCGCGTCAAAAGACTGCCGCGGCCAATGTTCAGAGCTTCTCCACCTGGGTGAATTCCAGCTCCACCGGCGTGGCGCGGCCGAAGATCGACACCGCCACCTTGACGCGCGAACGCGCTTCGTCGACTTCCTCCACCACGCCATTGAACGAGGCGAACGGCCCGTCCGACACGCGTACCTGCTCGCCGATCTCGAACGACACCGAGGGCTTGGGCCGCTCTATGCCTTCCTGCACCTGGTGCAGGATGCGGTTGGCTTCGACTTCCGAAATCGGCATCGGCTTGTTGTCGCTGCCGAGGAAGCCGGTGACCTTCGGCGTGTTCTTGATGAGATGGTAGACCTCGTCGGTCAGGTCCATCTTCACCAGCACGTAGCCGGGGAAAAACTTGCGCTCGGCGTTGACCTTGCGGCCGCGCCGCACTTCGACCACCGTTTCGACGGGAACAAGAATTTCGTCGAAGTGATCTTCCAGCCCGCGCTGCTTGGCCTGTTCGCGGATCGATTCGGCGACCTTCTTTTCGAAGTTCGAATAGGCGTGCACGATGTACCAGCGCTTGGGGCGGGTGGTCGTGGTTGTCGCGGTGTCGCTCATCGCTCTTTTGCTCTCAGCTGCCAATTCCGAGCACGAAGGTAACGGCGATACGGATGAATTGATCCGCGAGCAGGAAAAATACCGAGGCGATCGCCACCATGACGAACACCATGGCGGTGGTGATCATGGTTTCCTTGCGCGATGGCCAGGTGACCTTGCGGGTCTCCTCGCGCACCTCTTGCAGAAATTTGAACGGAGACGTCGCCATTCAGTTCAATCCTAAGCCTGCCTTCATAAATTCCAAACCAACACTTTACGATCTAATCACGACCGGCGGATTTTGCCCGGGTCCCGCCTGGCAGGAGTGGCAGGACTCGAACCTGCAACCCCCGGTTTTGGAGACCGGTGCTCTAGCCATTGAGCTACACTCCTCCGGGAAGCTAGCGTGCCGAGCCGAAGCTCGCGGCGCCAGCCCGCCTTCGCCCAATTCGGCTCCGGCGTAGCAGCCTTCCACTCGCTTCACGAGCGTAGGCTGGAAGCGGATACGGCGGACCATAAGGGTCCGCCGCCGCGATGTCATGCATTATACAAAGGCCCAATGCAAGGGCGCCGAAGGCTGGATTGGGCCGGTTTTAAGCCTATCCGCCTGTTACAGGCCGGCTTGCCGCAGTATAATTACCGACCACCTGGGGGCATTCCTTGGCCGACAACTATGTTGTTCTGCGGGCGAGCCCAGACTGGCTTCACTTCAATCTCGACGATAGTCGCGTCTTTTGCCGGAATATCGGTTTGCCCGAAGACCTCATGATCGGTTTTGCCGATATGTGGCAACGGACATTCGGAACGGACTTCCGCAATTTCCGCCATGAGATGAAGCAAATCACGCTCGCAACCGTCGCGGCGTGCCGGGATTGCAAACTCCTTACCTCGTTCGATTTACCGATGGAGCCAGCGGACGATGACCTTTTCGTTTTCATGGACGATGACGATTGGATCGCGCCCGATCTCTTCGAGGCGCTGAGAACATTTGAGATGCCGCTCGACGGGTTCTTATGGGGGTCTCTCTTTCTAGGAAAATTCCTAATCGATATACCCCGAATCCCATCGGGATCACCGGCGCTGGTGAAGCGCGTTCTCCACAACATCGTGACCACAAATAATTACGCCGTGACGGGGCGCGCCCTAAGGCGGCTCAGCATACAAGCAATCTGTGAACATTACCGCGCCCAGGACAAACTTAATATCGATGCCTTCCAACCGCGTAATGTCGCGCCCTACCTTAGCTGCGCGAACAAGCATCCTTGCTGTACCGTTTGGGCAAAATTTAATTTGCCACACCTCGCAGAGGGCTTACGGCCGGCGATTGCTGCATATGCCGAAGCACTTTGCGCAATCCAACTAGACCACGAGACACTCTGGATCGCCCCATCCCTTCGGCAGCTGCAGGCGATCGTCAGCCAATGCTTGGCGGACATGCCAGACGAGTATGATGCAAGTTGTCGAAAAGATTGGAGCGGGTGAAGGGAATCGAACCCTCGTCATCAGCTTGGAAGGCTGTTGCTCTACCATTGAGCTACACCCGCGAACTCGAAGACCATTGTACCGGGACTCTCGCCCTCCTTCGCCAAGGCTTCGGAGGGCATCCTGCTTCGCGCTTAATTCCGGCGCAAATCCTGCGAAGCGCGTAGCGCGAAGCAGGATGGTGGGAGAGGTAGGACTCGAACCTACGAAGGCATAGCCAGCGGATTTACAGTCCGCCCCCTTTGCCGCTCGGGACACTCTCCCTTAAAGCCGTCGCACCGTATTGATCCGATAAGAAAAACAGCCTTGCCCGCCGGCCGGTCGGGATTCGCGGGTTTTATGGGCAGCCCCCTCGCGCAAGTCAATGGAGGCTGTTCCGCCCGCGGCGGATCGGTTAAGGCAGCGCGATGGCGCCACGACCACCCGGGGCAACCCGCCAACAGATCGAGCGGCGCGAGCGTTTTGAGCGCGCCCGCCGCGATGCCCTGCGCCCTGCCGACGACGGCCCCGTGGTCATGTATGGTTGGCACACGGTAACGGCGGCCTTGCGCAACCCCGCGCGTCATATCCGCAAGCTGCTCGCCACCGAAAATGCCGCGCGGCGGCTGTCCGAAGAGGGCCTTACCGCCAAGCCGGAACTGGTGCGCCCTTCCGCGATCGCTGAGCGGCTGATGCCCGACGCGGTGCATCAGGGCCTCTATTTGGAAGCCGATGCCCTGCCCTCGCCCGCGGTCGAGGCGCTGCCGGCGCGAGGCGTGGTGCTGGTGCTCGATCAGATCACCGACCCGCATAATGTCGGCGCCATTTTCCGCTCGGCAGCGGCCTTTGCGGCCACCGCCATCGTGACCACCCAGCGCCACAGCCCTGACGCCACGGGCGCGCTGGCAAAAGCCGCCTCCGGCGCGCTCGAATTAGTGCCGCTCGTCAGCGTACAGAACCTGGCGCGCGGGCTCGCCGCGCTCAAACAAAGTGGTTTTCTGGTGGTCGGCCTCGATTCGAGCGGCGATGCCGATCTCGCCGCCCTGCCCCTGCGCGCGCCGCTCGCATTGGTGCTCGGCGCCGAAGGCAAGGGCCTGCGCCAGCTCACCAAGGAAACCTGCGACCATGTCGCGCGCATCGAGCTGCCGGGCGACATCAAGAGCCTGAACGTGTCGAACGCGGCCGCGCTTGCGCTCTACGTCGCGCGCCGCTCGCTGGCCTGAACGCCATACGCAAAACGGCGGGCCCCCAAGCCCGCCGTTCGCTCCCGCTAACTCTCAATGCAAATTTATTCGCCGGCCTCTACTATTTCCTACTTGCGGCCGTGCCGCTTGCGGAACAGCCGGACGCTCATGCGGTCCGGCCCCATGATGGTGATCTCGGCATCGGCTCGGATGACGCGCGGCCCGCGGCCGGAGCCGATCAAGCCGCGGCCGACATAGTGCTGCTGGCTGACCGGCGCCGCGGGACGCAAATCCGCCGCCGCGTCCTCGGCTGCGTCCTGGCGCACGATGACGCGCGGCGCATCGTCGACCACGCGCCTATGCACGACCACGACCGGCGTTTCGCGCACGACGCGGGTGGTCTCGGCACCATGGCCCTTGCCGTAGTGATGCCGGCGCAATTCCTCGATCAAGGCGCGATTCGCATGCTTGTGCGGGCGATCGAAGCGGGCTGCGGCCCGCGCATGCCTCGGCATGTCGGCGCGGCTCACACAGTTGCGGCAATGCGCGCGATGACGGATGTGCACATGCACCGGCCGCCGGATCATGTAGGCGCCCGGCTCTATCTGAACAGCGTAAGGCTGCTCCTGCCGCGCGACGTAAGGATAGAACGGCGCCGGCTGCGAATAGGCCGAGCCGAATAGTTGCGCCCGTGCGGCAGTGGCCGGCAGCAAAGCGGCGGCGATCATGGCGAGCACTGCAAGCTTGTGAGAATTATTGGTCATCGTGTTCATCACGTCGGTTCGAGTTTTCGCAGGGTTCACGTCAATCGGGATTTTGCGGCGGCTTACGCGGGCGCAGCGGCGGACCGTCGTCGAGCGGCGCTACGTGGATGCGGCGTTCAAGGGCGAGCGCGGACGCATTCGACCAGGTGCGTTTGAACGTCTTGGCCAGCGCCGGGGGCCTGCCGTGGGCCGACAAATTCTCATCGCGGCCAATCTCGGGCCGCTCGCCGGTGGTGGGGAAGTAGTGATGATGATGCCAGGGCGCCCGCCAATAGGCGCGCACCACGACGCCGGGCTGATCGTCATAGAACCACAGCAT
>JBOHII010000255.1:0-5439 GCA_050725955.1 Pseudolabrys sp.
CGGCGGCACCGCCTTGGCCGCGCAGCTTCACCTCGCCCGCACGATCACCCGCCGCGCCGAGCGGCTGGTCACCGCGCTGGCCGCGGCCGAGACCCTCAATCCCGAGGCGGTCAAATATCTCAACCGCCTCTCGGATCATCTCTTCGTCCTGGGCCGGGTCGCCAACCGGGAAACGGGCGACATTCTCTGGCGCCCGGGCGCCAATCGCTAGCGCCCCCCGCGCTTCGCGCCCGGATATTGCGCTGCGGCGGCACACTGGCTAGGGCCGAGGAAAGGCTTGCCTTCCCGTTGTGCGGGTGCAACATTCCGCGAGCTTTGCCCATTCTTCATCAAATAAAAGTGACGTGTTGCCGATGAAAGTGCTCGTCGCCGTCAAACGGGTGATCGATTACAACGTCAAAATCCGAGTAAAAGCGGACAAAACCGGCGTCGAGACCGCCAACGTCAAGATGTCGATGAATCCCTTCGACGAGATCGCCGTCGAAGAGGCGATCCGTCTCAAGGAGGCCGGCAAGGCGACCGAAATCGTGGCGGTGTCGATCGGACCGGCGCAGGCTTCCGAAACAATCCGCACCGCCCTCGCCATGGGCGCCGACCGTGGCATTCTGGTGAAGGCCGAAGGCGCCGTCGAGCCGCTGGCTGTGGCGAAGATCCTCAAGGGCATCATCGACGAGGAAAAGCCCGGGCTGGTGATCCTCGGCAAACAGGCCATCGACGACGACTGCAATCAGACCGGCCAGATGCTGGCGGCATTGCTCGGTTGGGCGCAGGGCACCTTCGCCTCCAAGATCGCCATCGACGGCGACAGCGTGACGGTGATCCGCGAGGTCGACGGTGGCCTGCAGACGGTGAAACTAAAAGCGCCGGTGATCGTCACCACCGATCTGCGCCTGAACGAGCCACGCTATGCATCGCTGCCCAATATCATGAAGGCGAAGAAAAAGCCGATCGCCGACAAGACGCCGGCGGATTATGGCGTCGACATCAACCCGCGGCTGCAGGTGCTCAAGACGACGGAGCCGCCGGGGCGCAAATCCGGCGTCAAGGTCGGCTCGGTGGCTGAACTGGTGACCAAGCTCAAAGACGAAGCAGGGGTGTTGTGATGACCACGCTTCTGATTGCCGAGCACGATAACACGACGCTCAAGGACGCGACCGCCAAGGCGCTCACCGCGGCCAAGGCGCTCGGCGCCGATGTGCACGTTCTGGTCGCCGGCAAGGATTGCAAGGCGGTGGCGGAAGCGGCGGCGAAACTCGACGGCGTCAAAAAGGTGCTGCTGGCGGACGCCCCGATTTACGAACATTTCGTCGCCGAGCCGCTCGCCGCGCTCATCGTTGGTCTTGCCGGTCCCTATGATGCGATTGTCGCGGCGGCGACCACGAACGGCAAGAACGTAATGCCGCGTGTGGCTGCGCTGCTCGACGTCATGCAGATATCGGAAATCACCAAGGTGATCGCGCCCGACACCTTCGAGCGGCCGATCTATGCCGGTAACGCGATCCAGACCGTGAAGTCGTCGGACCCGAAAAAGGTCATCACCGTGCGCACGTCGACGTTCCAGGCGACCGGCGAAGGCGGCTCGGCGAGTGTGGAGACTGCTGCGCCTGCGGCCGATCCGGGGCTGTCGACCTTCGTCGGCGAGGAATTGTCGAAATCCGATCGCCCCGAGCTTACCTCGGCGAAAATCATCATCTCTGGCGGCCGCGCCATGCAGAGCCGCGAAAACTTCACCAAATACATCGAGCCGGTGGCCGACAGACTCGGCGCCGCCATGGGTGCCTCGCGCGCGGCGGTCGATGCCGGCTATGCGCCGAACGACTGGCAGGTCGGGCAGACCGGCAAAGTGGTGGCGCCCGAACTCTACATCGCCGTGGGAATTTCCGGCGCCATCCAGCATCTCGCCGGGATGAAGGATTCGAAAGTGATCGTCGCCATCAACAAGGACGAGGAGGCGCCGATTTTCCAGGTCGCCGACTACGGTCTCGTCGCCGATCTTTATCAGGCGCTGCCCGAATTGGCGGCGGAACTCGACAAGGTCAAGCGTTGACCACGTCGCAATTTAGTTAATCCCGCCGGTGGTGTCGCCGCGCGGTTCGTCGTAAAAGCGCAACGGGGCAGGCGGACGCAAATACCGAAAACGAAGCCAAGAAACCGGGCCTTCGCATCGATCGGACAAAAACATGGCGTTGAATATTCAGAGTGTCGGGGTGATCGGCGCCGGACAGATGGGCAACGGGATCGCCCATGTCTGCGCGCTGGCGGGCTTTAACGTGATGTTGAACGACGTGTCGAGCGACCGCATCAAAGCGGGCTTGGCGACTATCAACGGCAACATGGCGCGGCAGGTTGGCAAGAAGGCGATCGGCGACGCAGACCGCCAGGCCGCGCTCGCACGCATCAAGCCGGCGGAAAAATTCGACGCCATGGCGGGTTGCGATTTGGTGATCGAGAGCGCGGCTGAAAAGGAAGACCTCAAGCGCAAGATATTCGCCGACTTGAGTGCGTCGCTGAAACCGGAAGCTATCATCGCGTCCAATACGTCGTCGATCTCGATTACGCGGCTGGCGACGTCGACCGACCGGCCGGAGCGCTTCATCGGTATTCATTTCATGAATCCGGTGCCGCTGATGGAACTGGTCGAGGTGATCCGCGGCATCGCCACCGACGACGCCACCTTCGAGAGCAGCAAAGCCTTCGTCAGCAAGCTCGGCAAGATCATCGCGGTGTCGGAGGATTTTCCCGCGTTCATCGTCAACCGTATCCTGCTGCCGATGATCAACGAGGCGATCTATACGCTCTACGAAGGTGTCGGCAATGTCGAGGCGATCGACACCGCGATGCGGCTTGGCGCCCATCATCCCATGGGCCCGCTCGAGCTCGCCGATTTCATCGGCCTCGACACCTGTCTGTCGGTGATGCAGGTGCTGCACGAGGGACTGGCGGACTCGAAATACCGGCCGTGCCCGCTGCTGGTGAAATACGTCGAGGCCGGCTGGCTCGGCCGCAAGACCCAGCGCGGATTCTACGACTACCGCGGCGAAAAGCCGGTGCCGACGCGCTGAGACGCGTTCAGATCACCACCCGCCCCGACGACCAGGCTTCCGTCACGTGCGCAGCCGGCACGCTCGCCGCCGCCGCGGCGGTCGTCGCCTCGTCGGCCAGCCGGGCTTTGACCAGCGCATAGCCAAGCGAATAGCCGCCGTCCTTGGGAAAATTGGCATCGCCCCGGCGGCCATAGAACCAGGCGCCATGGTCGTAGAATTGCGCCGTCATCTGCTCGCGAGCGCGACCTGCGAATTCGCCCAGCGCCTCGCCCTTGAGCGCGACCGCGTAGGGTGGCGGTGGGCGGCCGATCTCCACCTCGAAGCACTGCGCCAGTCCTTCGCTGACCAGGGCCTCGCCGAGCGTGCGGCCATAGCCGGCGCTGCGCGAGCGGGCGATGTGATGCAGTTCATGCGCCAGCACCGCGGCAAGCCGGTCACGCCGCTCGGGATCGGCGAAGCGTGGGTGATCTGGCGCAAGCGTGATGCTGATGCGGCCCTTGCCGTGGGAAAAGCCGCCAATCCCATAGGCGGGGATGACCCAGAACGGATCGCTGTAGCCGACGATGACATCGACGCGGTCGACCGGCAGGCGCGCACGAATGCGCGGCAGCGCGATTTCCAGCGCGGCCAGCACCGAAATGCGGTCGTCATCCGGAATTTCGTCGAAGGCGTCGAACAGATGGAAGCGAACGGTCATCGCGGCCGCGGTCCAGCATGCCGAAACGGCCGGTAATTCTAGTGACAGGCATGTAGCGGGGTCAACGGAACTGGCTCAATTCCTCAAGCGATCCGCCACAAATTGAGCACGGCCAGCGCGGCGATCGAAAGCCAGGTCAGGCCCTGGCCGGCGCGGCGGCCGAAGCCGGCGTTTTCCGTTGTCCACATGTTCCAGCTCTGCAGCATGCGCGCGACAATGAGCACAATGCCGACGATATGCAGCGCCGCGTGCCAGCCGCCATTGAGTTCGTAGAGCGCCATCAGCACCAGCGCGAGCGGGATGTATTCAGCGGCGTTGGCATGCAAGCGGATCATGCGCAGCATTTCCGGATTGCCGCCGTCGCCGAGCGCAACGCGCAGCTTCACCCGGTGCCGGGTGACGTTGATGCCCAGCGCCACGAAAATCAGCGCCAGAATTCCCGCATAAAGCGCGGTGATCGATACTGCCATTGTCTCCCCCTGAGTGCCGCGGATTGCGGCGGTTATTGATCACGCTTTCGGTGGTGTCATCCAGCCGATACCGGCGCCGCCCGGCTCGGTCAGGATGGCGATGCGGCCGACGCCGGGCACGTCGAAAATGGGACGCATCAGCTTGGCGCCGGCGGCCGTAGCCTTTTTCACCCGCGCGTCGACGTCGTCGACCGCGAGATATGACATCCAGCTTTCCGGCACGCCGTCGAATTGCGGCGAGGTCAGCGGGAACAGCCCGCCGACAAATTCGCCGTCCATCTTGGCAACCCAATAGGTGCCGTCCGGCATCGGCATGGATTCAAAAGTCCAGCCGACGGTATCGGCGTAGAATTTCTTGGCGCGCTCGGCGTCGCGCGTCATCAGCTCGTTCCAATAGAAAGTCCCGTGTGACCATCCGTGCGGCATAAGCAACTCCCGTGATTACGCGTTGAGATATTTTTCCAGTTTCTCCATCGCGCCGTTCCAGCCGCCCTGGTGGCTGTCGCGCGCCTGCTCGTCGAAGAACTGTTCGTGCACCATCGTGAACAATGTGCCGTCGCCGTCGGGCTTGAAGGTCAGCGTCACCAGCGACTCGCGCTCCGGCGTCGATATCCAGGCCCAGGTGAAGACCAGCTTTTCGTTCGGGACGAATTCACGGTAGGTACCGCTGACGTCGTGATGCTCGCCGTTCGGCGCCTGCATCAGCCAGCGATAGCGCCCGCCTTTGCGCGGATCGCATTCGGTGGCCAGCACTTTCACTTCGCCTGGACCCATCCAGCGTTTCACTTTTTCCGGATCGGTCCAGGCGGCAAAGACTTTCGCCGGCGGCGCGTTGAAACGCCGCTTGATGGTGAGGCTCGGTTTGACGACGGTGGTGGACATGGTTCTTCCTCCAGGTAGGCTGCGAGTTGATCGAGGCGGTCGCTCCAGAATCGCTGGTAGCGGTTGAGCCAATCATTGGCGTCTTGCATGGGCTCGGCGCGCAGCCGGCAGGACACGGTTCGACCGCTTTTGTTGCGGGTAACCAGCCCGGCGTCGGACAGCACGTCGAGATGTTTCATCACCGCCGGCAACGACATCGCGAACGGAGCGGCCATTTGGCTGACCGAATGGCTGTCGGTTTCGCTCAAGCGCGCGAGCAGCGCCCGCCGCGTCGGGTCGGCGAGCGCGGCAAAGGTGCGGTCGAGCGGGGCGGGTAAATAGTAAACCATTTGGTTAAGTATAGGAC
>JBOHII010000256.1:0-4287 GCA_050725955.1 Pseudolabrys sp.
GTTGAATACGGCCTGGCCGTGGTCGCGGCGCACGATCGCCGGGTCGAAGATCATGGAAGGCGAGGCTTCCGCGATAACGCGCGGCGAGATGCCCTGCGCGGCGGCTTCCTTCTTGAAGGCCGCAAGCCAGCTCTCGTAGCTGCCGGTATTGTGGCAGGAGGCGGCAAGCGCCGGTCCCGCCAATACGGCGGCAAGCGCGATCGTCGCCCATTTCAACGCCGTTTTGCGCATCGTCCGGTTCCGCCTTTTTTCATAGGATTTCCGCGTGAATTTGCCTAAGCCGTGGGCCCGGTCAAGGTCCCAATGGCGGTAAGCGTTAAGATCGATTCTTGTACAAATGATGGTTTAATGGCAGTTCGGTGAATTGCCGCCCACCAACGCCGTCGAAACAGAACACCCGCATGCAAGTCTTGGTGATCGGAGCCGGCGTGGTCGGTCTGGCGGCGGCGCGCGCGGCCGCGCGCAAAGGCCACGAGGTGGTCGTAGCGGAAGCGGCTTCCGCCATCGGCACCGGCATTTCCTCGCGCAACAGCGAGGTCATTCACGCCGGCATGTATTACGCCACCGGCACGTTGCGCGGGCGTCACTGCGTCGCCGGCCGGCGCATGCTCTACGAATTTTGCGCCGCACACGGCGTGCCGCACCGCAAATGCGGCAAGCTGATTGTTGCGACCAATGCGGCCGAGCTTGAAAAGATCCACGCGATCGAGGTGCAGGGCGGCATCAACGGCGTCGAAGGCTTGGAAATGCTCGGCGCCAATGCCGCGCGCGCGCTGGAGCCCGAGCTCGCCTGCATGGGCGCGCTCTTTTCGCCGGAGACCGGCATCATCGACGGCCACGCCTACATGCTGGCGCTGCGCGGCTACCTCGATGATTTGGGCGGCGCCATCGCCTTCAACACGCCCCTGATCGGCGCCGTGCGCAAAGCCGGGCAATGGTCCGTGCGCTTCGGCGGCAGCGGCGGCGAATTTGCTTTCGACGCGGTGATCAATTGCGCGGGGCTCGGCGCACAAGCCGTGGCGCGTGCAATGGAGGATTATCCGGCGACGCGGGTGCCGCGGCTGGTGTTGGGCAAGGGAAATTATTTCACTTATGCCGGCAAGCCCGCGTTTACACGGCTGATCTACCCGACGCCGATTGTCGGCGGGCTCGGCGTGCATGTCACCCTCGATCTCGCCGGCCGCATGCGCTTCGGGCCGGACGTCGAATGGGTCGAACGCGAGAATTACGACGTCGATCCCGGCCGCGCGCAATTGTTCTACGAGCGCATCCGCACCTATTGGCCCGGCCTGCCGGACGGCTCTCTCTCGCCGGACTATTCCGGCATCAGGCCCAAGCTCACCGGGCCGAAAGAGCCGCAGGCGGATTTTCTGATCGATACGCCGGTGCAGCATGGCTTGCCTGGGCTGGTGCAGCTTTTCGGAATTGAATCGCCCGGCCTCACGTCGTCGCTGTCGCTGGCCGAGGACGTCGCCGGCTATCTCGCAAGCTGAGCGCGGCGATTTTCGTCGGCGTGGGCGTAGCCGGTCGGCGCCAGCCGCACAGGCGTTACATTCGGCGCGCCAGGGTTGGGCGGCATGATCTTGACGCCCGCGAGTTTCTCACGCGTGCTCCTGGGGACGGCGCGGTCGCCCGTGAGCGGGGCGAAATCCGCCACTTTGTTCTTTACGGTCGTGACCGCCACCAGGCCGGTCTTGGTCGCTACCACGTCGCCCCGCCGCAGCGTCGGGTCGGTGGCGATGTCGATGCGCGTCAGTCCGAAATGATCGCGGCCGTTGCAGGTGGCCCCGTCGACCAGTTGTTTGCGATAGAAGAAGGCGGTGTCGAGGTCGGCATAACGGCTGCCGTCGGCGGCGACGGCATTGTCGATGCCGCCACCCGAATAAAGCCGGCTGCCCGGGCAGAACGCATGACACACATCCGCCGCGCGCACGCCGGCATGCGGCTGCACGGGGAAATAAAAGCCGTCGCTGGTGCGCACGCAGTAGCCGGTTGTTGGAGCGCTTTCCGCTCGCCGCACGGGAGCGTTGCGCATGCCCTCGAACGGATCGGCGAAGGCGCGGATATCGGTCGGCAGCCCGGCGGCCGGCTCCGCGCTTCTGTGAAAGCCGCCGAAAAACAGGTCGAAAATGTCCCCCGCTGAGGCAGGCGTAAGCCCGGCCAATGTCAGCGCCACGGCGGCCAAAAGGCCCGCCGACACGCGCAAACTCCTGCTCCCGCCGCGAGCATACATCGCAAGCCCCTGTCGCTGAACGCGCTTCGCGCCGAACCGGCGAAGCCGCGTTCAACAACGTTTGGAGGCGCGGAAAGTTGCAGCGGCGCGGCGGCTCAGAAATACCGCCACCAGACGTAGAGGTTACAGATCGCCACCGACACCACCATCATCGGGAAGGCGTAGAGGGTGTAGGTGATGAACTTGAACGGCACCTTGTTGCGCTCGCCGATGCCGGCGACCGTCAGGTTGGCCGAGGCGCCGATCAGCGTGCCGTTGCCGCCGAGACAGGCGCCCAGCGACAGGCACCACCACAGCGGCTGGATGTGATCGGCGCCGCCGAAGGCCGGCGCCATGTTCTTGATCAGCGGAATCATGGTTGCGACGAAAGGAATGTTGTCGACGATCGCCGAGAGAAAGGCGGAGGCCCAAAGGATGGAATAACCGGCGGCCGAAATCTGGCCGCCTGTCGCTGCCACCAGCCTGTTGGCGAGCAGCGTCAACAGGCCTCCGACGTCGACGCCGTGCACGACGATGAACAGGCCGAGAAAGAAAAAGATGGTGATCCATTCAACGTCGCCGAAGGTCTGGTGGATGTTGTGCGACGCCTTCTCGGCATGGTGTGCCCAGTTGTCGAGGAACATCAGGACGGCCGCCCCGAACATGGCGATGGTAGCGGGCTCGAGATGCAGCGGCCGCGCCAGAACGAAGGCCACCATGACAACGGCGAGTATCGAGAGCGACTGCCGGAGCAGTGTCCAGTCCTCGATGGTGTCGGCGGCCTTCATCGCCATCACGCGCGCCTCGGCGTCGCGCGATGCCCTGAGATCCTTGCCCCACAGCAGGTGGACCATCATCGCCTGCACGACCATGACCACCACGATGACAGGCGTCAAATGCACCACGAAGTCGTTGAAGGTGAGGCCGACCTGCGAGCCGATCAGAATGTTGGGCGGATCGCCGATCAGCGTGGCGGTGCCTCCGATATTGGAAGCGAATATCTCGGAGAAAAGGTAGGGATAGGCAGGAACCTCAAGCGTGTTGCAGATCGCCAGCGTCACCGGAACCATCAGCAGCACGGTCGTCACGTTGTCGAGGAACGCCGACAGCACCGCCGTGGTGATCTGCAGAAGGAACAGGATGCCGGCCGGGTGTGCGCGCGCCGCCTGCGCCGACCACACGGCGAGGTATTGGAACATGCCGGAGCGGCGCGAAATCGACACGAGAATCATCATGCCGGTCAGCAGGCCGATGGTGTTCCAGTCGATGCCGTGGATCGCCTCCTCCTGGTCGAGCACGCCGACCAGGATCATGACGCCGGCGCCGATCAGCGCGACGATAGCGCGGTTGACCTTTTCCGACATGATCACCGCGTAGGTGATCGCGAGGATGCAGGTCGAAACCCACATTGCGTTCATGCCGAAATAGACGTGAGATGCCGCGTGCGCCGTCATTGCGTATTTTTCCCCCACCACGGCCGGTCCGGCTTTGTCTTTCAGGCGCCGCGCCAACGGAGGAAAACTCGGGCAAGCCCCCCTGTGGAGTCAAGGTGCGGGGCGGGCTCGCGCTATCTTCCAGGCCGTGTGATGAGCCAGAACACCAGCGGATAGGCGATCGCCGCCATTCCGAGCGATTCCAGGAACAAAAGCTGCGGCTCCTGTTTCAGGGACCAGAGGTAGAAATTTCCGGACGTCCAGGCCGCCACGAAGACTGTGAGAACGTGATGTGCCATGAGCCTCTATAGCCAACGCGATACGGCGTGCAACACGGATAATGCCGCGGCGTAAATGCACGCTATAATAATCCGGCGGATTTCCATTCGGAGGATGTCATGGCCGTACGTTTTTCAAATCCAAAGACGCTGGCGCCGCCGCCCGGCTACAGCTATGTGGTCGAAGCAACCGGGGCCAACCGGCTGATCTTTTTCGCCGGCCAGCTCGGCGTCGACACCGAAAACAAGTTTGTCGGCGCACCTGGCGACTTTCGCGCCCAATGTGCGCAGGCGTTCGAGAACATGACGCTGGCGCTCAAGGGAGCGGGCGCGCGCTGGAGCGACGTGGTCAAGATCAACAATT
>JBOHII010000257.1:0-6900 GCA_050725955.1 Pseudolabrys sp.
CCTGCACGCCATCGGTGCCGCCAACAACCTGCTGGCGGCCCTGATCGACAACCACATCTATTGGGGCAATGCGCTCGGCATCGACGGCCGCCGCGTTACCTGGCGCCGCGCGGTCGACATGAACGACCGGTCTTTGCGCTCGATCGTCTCCTCGTTGGGCGGCGTCGCCAACGGTTTCCCGCGCGAGGATGGCTTCGACATCGCGGTCGCCTCCGAGGTGATGGCGGTGTTCTGCCTCGCCAAGAACATCGACGACCTCAAGGCCCGCCTCGCCAACATCGTTGTCGCCTATACCCGCGACCGCAAGCCGGTGCGCGCCGGCGACCTCAAGGCGCAAGGCCCGATGACCGCGCTTTTGAAGGATGCACTGATGCCCAATCTGGTGCAGACGCTGGAAGGCACGCCCGCCTTCATCCATGGCGGCCCCTTCGCCAACATCGCGCATGGCTGCAATTCGGTGCTCGCCACCACCACCGCGCTCAAGCTCACCGACTATGTGGTAACCGAAGCGGGCTTCGGCGCCGACCTCGGCGCGGAGAAATTCCTCGACATCAAATGTCGCAAGGCCGGCATCGCGCCCGATTGCGTGGTGATCGTCGCCACCATCCGCGCGCTGAAGATGCACGGCGGCGTCAAGAAGGAAGACCTCAAGAACGAAAACTTGAAGGCGCTGGAAGCCGGCATGGCGAACCTCCAGCGCCACCTGGAAAACCTGAAGAAATTCGGTCTGCCCGCGGTGGTCTCGATCAACCGTTTCTCCGCCGACACCGACGCCGAGATCGCGCTGGTCAGGGACAGATGCAAGGCGCTCGGCGCCGAGGCGATCATGGCCGACCATTGGGCGATGGGTGGCGAGGGCGCTGCCGACGTCGCCAAGGCGGTGGTCAAGATCGTCGACGCCGGAACGGCCAAGCTCAAATTCCTCTACCCGGACGAGATGCCGCTGTTCGAAAAGATTGAGACCATCGCCAAGGAAATCTACCGCGCCAAGACCGTCACCGCCGACAAGTCGGTGAAGGATCAACTCAAGACCTGGGAAGGCATGGGCTTCGGCAAGCTGCCGGTCTGCATCGCCAAAACGCAGTATTCGTTCTCGACCAATCCCGACGCCAAAGGCGCGCCGGTCGATCACACCATCAACGTGCGCGAGGTGCGGCTCTCCGCCGGCGCCGAGTTCGTGGTTGCCGTGTGCGGCGAGATCATGACCATGCCCGGACTGCCGCGGGTGCCGGCGGCGGACTCGATCGACGTCGGACCGGATGGGCGGATTGTCGGGTTGTTCTAATCGTCGCGCTTCACATCATTGCGAGCAGAGCGACACCCCGCTTGCGCGGCAATGAGCGGGGTGATGCTATGCGCCGTTTTCAATTCAGGGAGGAACCATGATCAAGTTCTACTACAGCGGCGCGCCCAATCCGATGAAGGTCGCGCTTATGCTCGAGGAAACCGGTCTGCCTTACGAGCCGGTTCCGGTCGACACCCGCAAAGGCGAACAGCACAAGCCGGAATTCCTCGCCATCAATCCGAACGGCAAGGTGCCGGCGATCGTCGACGGCGACGCCACGGTTTTCGACTCGAACGCGATCTTGCTTTATCTCGCCGAGAAGACCGGAAAATTCCTGCCTGCCACCACGCCGAAATTGCGCGGCGAACTGTTGTCTTGGCTGATGTTCGTTGCCTCCGGCGTCGGTCCGTTCTCCGGTCAGTCGGTGCACTTCCGCCAATACGCGCCGAAGGGAAACGACTACGCCCTTAACCGCTATATGTACGAGGCGCAGCGCCACTACGGCATTCTCGAGACGCGGCTTGCCAAACAGAAATACATGGTCGGCGACACCTATGGCATTGTCGACATGGCGGTCTGGGGCTGGGCGCGCCTCATCCCGACTGCGCTCGGCGAGGAGCATTGGGCCAAGTTCCCCAGTGTGAAGCGGCTGGTCGACGAGATTTCCGCGCGCCCGGCAGCGGCGCGGGCGAACGAATTGCGTACCAAGCACAAATTCAAAACCGAGATGGACGACGAAGCGCGCCACGCCATGTTCCGCCACATAGAGGTGAAGGTGGCGTAAAGCCGCCTCGCGTCAAACATCCAAACCGGGCGCCGCGCGCCGCGCTGCTTCCACCAGCGCGGCGGTCACCGGCATCATCGGCTCGCGTGCCGGCACCACCAGGCCGATGGTCTGCACGGCTTCCGGCTGCGTGATCGGGATGGCGCGGATGGTCTCGGTCAATCCCAACGTCTCCGCCAGCCGCGCCGGCATCACACTCGCCCAGCGGCCGGTGCGCACGTGGCTGAACAAGAGGATCATCGAATCGGATTCCAGTGTCGGGCGTGATTCGCCGCCCGCGCTCTTGAGCAGGCGGTCGATGATGCGGCGGTTCTGCATGTCGGGCGTCAGCAGGCACAGTGGCACCTGCGCCACCTCCGCCCAAGTTACGCTGTCGCGGTTGCCGAGCGGCGCGTCGGCCGCGGTGAGCAGCCGGTAGCGTTCGCGATAAAGCGGCACCGTGCTGACGCGTCCGAGCGGTTCGTTCTCGACGTAGGTGATGCCGGCGTCGATCTCGAGGTTGTCCAACAGATCGAGCACCTCGATCGAATTGCGCGAATAGATGGTGAATTGAACGTTGGGATGCCGCTCGCGGTAAGGCGTGGTGAGCGTGGCCACCATGGCAAGCGCCGTCGGGATGGCGGCAATGCGCAGTCGTCCCGACAATCCGTGCCGCAGCGAGTTGATCTCCTCGCGCATGGAGCGGGTGTCGCCGACGATGCGGCGTGCCCATTCCAACACGCGCTGGCCTTCCGGCGTGAAGCCTTTGAAGCGCGAACCCCGGTTCACCAGCAGCACGCCCATCTGCTCTTCGAGCTGCTTTACCCCGGCTGACAGGGTCGGCTGCGTGACGCCGCACGCTTCCGCCGCGCGACCGAAATGCCTTTCGCGCGCCAACGCCAGAATGTAATCGAGTTTGTCGATCAACAAACTGTCCTTTTATTTCAGTTAGTTAGCTTAAAACCTCAAAGCCCAATTGCGCAAAAAATAAGCAGCAATGTGTATAGCATTGATAGGTTTTTTCTATCAACCCATATTGACCAAGGGGTTGTCTGAAACCTGGAACGGCCTCAAATCTTGTTTGGGAGAAAGCGATGAACATTCAGATGCCGCCACGTCCCAACGGGAAAGGTGTCGGCCGGCGCCGCCCGCCGCGTACGCCCAAGGGCCGCCAAGTCGACCCCGCGGCGCTCGACGACGTGCGCGCGCTACTCACCGACCGGCCGCGCCGGCGCGATTTGCTGATCGAACATCTGCATCTGATCCAGGATCACTACGGCCACATCTCCGCTGCGCATCTCGCGGCCCTCGCGCAGGAAATGAAACTCGCGCAAACGGAAGTCTACGAGGTCGCCACCTTCTATTCGCACTTTGACGTGGTGAAGGACGGGCCGGCGCCGCCGGCGATTACGGTGCGGGTATGCGATTCGTTGTCCTGCGCTATGGGCGGCGCCGAGGCGCTGTTGAAGAAATTGCCGGCGATCCTCGGCAAGGATGTGCGGGTGGTGCGCGCGCCCTGCATGGGCGCTTGCGACCGCGCGCCGGTCGTTGCCGTCGGGCATTTGCAGACCTTCAAGGCGACGCCGGACAAGGTGGCTGCCGAGGTGAAGGCCAATAAACATGCACACGCCTGGAAGCCGGGCGCCGATTTCGCCGCCTACCGGAAAGCCGGCGGCTATGCACTGCTCAAAGCGTGTCTAGCCGGCACACGCAAGCGCGATGAGCTGATCAAGATCGTCAGCGATGCCGGCCTGCGCGGCCTTGGCGGGGCCGGCTTCCCAACGGGGCGAAAATGGCAATTGGTGCGCGCCGAACCCGCGCCGCGCCTGTTCGCGGTCAATGCCGACGAGGGCGAGCCCGGCACCTTCAAGGATCGTTTCTATTTGGAGCGGGATCCGCACCGTTTCATCGAGGGCATGCTGATCGCGGCCTGGGTCGTCGAGGCGGGCGATACCTATCTCTACATCCGCGATGAATATCCCGAACTGCGCCTGATGCTCGCCGAGGAAATTGCCGAGGTCGAGGCGGCGGACCTGTCACCGCACACCAAGCTGCATCTGCGGCGCGGCGCCGGCGCTTACATCTGCGGCGAAGAATCGGCGATGATCGAAGCGATCGAGGGCAAGCGCGGCCTGCCGCGCCATCGCCCGCCTTATGTCGCGCAGGTCGGCCTGTTCGGCCGCCCGACATTGGAGCAGAACGTCGAGACGCTTTATTGGGTGCGCGACATCGTCGAAAAGGGCGCGGCCTGGATGACCGGCCAAGGCCGCCGCGAGCGCAAGGGTTTCCGCTCGTTCTCGGTCTCCGGCCGGGTTAAAAAGCCGGGCGTGGTGGTCGCGCCGGCCGGCGTTACCGTGCGCGAATTGGTCGAAGAATTTTGCGGCGGCATGGCCGAGGGCCACGTTTTCAAGGGTTACCTGCCGGGCGGCGCCTCGGGCGGCATACTTCCTGCTTCGATGGCGGACGAGCCGCTCGATTTCGGCACGCTGGAAAAATACGGCTGCTTCGTCGGGTCGCATGCGGTTGTCATCCTGTCCGACAAGGACGATATGAAGGCGGTCGCGCTCAACCTGATGAAGTTCTTCGAGGACGAATCCTGCGGCCAGTGCACGCCCTGCCGCGCCGGCACCGAGAAGGCCGTCAAGCTGATGGCGCAGGGACCTTGGGACGCGAGCCTGCTGACGGAACTATCAGCCACGATGCGTGACGCCTCGATCTGCGGCCTCGGCCAAGCGGCGCCTAATCCGCTATTGTGTGTGCTGAAGTATTTTCCTGAGGAGTTGTCGAAGCCGCTGGGGAGTTGGTGACTTTTCCCCTCCCCCTTGTGGGGAGGGGTGGCGCGCGTCAGCGCGCCGGGGTGGGGTATGGAGTTACGCCGATGCCGCACAGCGCGATTGCAAGCCAGACTAGGCGGCAGGCACGCAGGTTACGTAAGGACCCGACCGACGCGGAACGAAAGATTTGGAAAGTGTTGCAGTCGTTGAAACCACTCGGAATCCATTTCCGCCGGCAAGCGCCGGTCGGCAACTATATTGCGGATTTCGCCTGGCACGCCGGGAAGTTGGTCGTGGAACTCGACGGCGGACAGCATGCGACGGCCCAACGGGCTTACGACGCTAAGCGTACTGCGTGGCTCGAATCCCAAGGTTACCGTGTTCTGCGGTTCTGGAATAATGATGCGTTGAAAACGCCGCATAGCGTCGGCGAAGCCATTCTGACCGTCGCCCGCGAACGCAGTGCGATGCCGGAGAACCCCACCCCCGACCCCTCCCCACAAGGGGGAGGGGCGCAGACCGGCGCAATTGGCAAGGATACGGTCCAATGACCGAACTGACGCAAAAGCCCAACACGTTCTTCATCGACGACCGCGAGATCGACATTCGCCCGGGCGAGTCTATTTTCCGCGCGGCGCGCCGGCTCGACATCAAGCTGCCGCACCTATGCTATTCGCCCAAGCCCGGCTACCGCGCCGACGGCAATTGCCGCGTCTGCATGGTCGAGATCGAGGGCGAGCGCGTGCTGGCGGCAAGCTGCATCCGCAATCCCTCGCCCGGCATGAAGGTGAAGACGGCGACCGAGCGCGCCAAGACCGCGCGCAAGATGGTGGCTGAGCTGTTGGTCACCGACCAGCCGGCGATCGAAATCGCGCACGATCCCGAATCGGAATTCTGGAAAACCGCCAAACGCCAGGGCGTCAAAGCCGGCCGCTTCCCCAAGCGCGAGCGCGAGGTGGTGCCGGCGCCCGACCGCAGCCATCCGGCCATGGCGGTCAATCTCGACGCCTGCATCCAGTGCAATCTGTGTGTGCGCGCCTGCCGCGAAGTGCAGGTCAACGACGTCATCGGCATGGCCGGCCGCGGCCACGGCGAAAAGATCGTGTTCGATTTCGACGATCCGATGGGCGCCTCGACATGTGTTGCCTGCGGCGAATGCGTGCAGGCCTGCCCGACCGGTGCGCTGATGCCCTCGACGTTGGTCGACGCCAAGAACGTGCGCACCGAATTCCCCGACCGCGAAGTCAACAGCGTGTGTCCCTATTGCGGCGTCGGCTGCCAGCTCACCTATCACATCAAGAACGACAAGCTGCTCTATGTCTCCGGCCGCAACGGCCCGGCCAACGAGAACCGGCTTTGCGTCAAAGGCCGCTTCGGCTTTGATTACATCAGCAATCCGCAGCGCCTGATGAAACCGCTGGTGCGCAAGGATGGCGTCGGCAAAGCCGCCGACGATCTGGTCGATCCATCAAACCCGTTCACGCATTTCCGCGAAGCGACCTGGGACGAGGCGATGGAGCGCGCCGCCACGGGCCTCAAAAAAATCCGCGACCGCGACGGCCCGCGCGCTTTGGCCGGCTTCGGCTCGGCCAAGGGCTCGAACGAAGAGGCCTACCTGTTCCAGAAGCTGATCCGTACCGGCTTCGGCTCCAACAATGTCGACCACTGCACGCGGCTCTGCCACGCCTCCTCGGTTGCGGCGCTGCTTGAAGGCGTCGGCTCGGCGGCGGTGACCGCGACCTTCAACGAGTGCAAGAATTCCGATTTCATCATCGTCATCGGCGCCAACCCGACCGAGAACCATCCGGTCGCCGCCACCTTCTTCAAGCAGGCGGCCAAGCGCGGCGCCAAGCTCGTCGTCATGGACCCGCGCGGGCAGGCCCTTAAGCGCCACGCCTGGCAGATGATGCAGTTCAAGAACGGCACCGACGTCGCCGTGCTCAACGGCATGCTCAACGTCATCATCGGGGAGAAGCTCTACGACCAGCAATACGTGCAAACCTACGTCGAAGGCTTCGACCAGCTCAAGGAACACGTGAAGGATTTCACGCCCGAGGAGATGGAGCCGATCTGCGGCA